>NZ_JBJKTM010000005.1:0-108867 GCF_046580785.1 Latilactobacillus sp. VITA-14 | reverse complement strand
TTTGAGCACATTAGTGCTCAAGATTTAACGACGACGTTACTCCAAATTAACCAGCGACCGCTTAAAATACTCGACTGGCAAACACCGTATCAGGTTATGCTGACAAATTTGTCCAAAAATTCGGATTAAATTTGCAATCTACCACACACTCTTTTTTATTGTGCTAATAATTCAACTAATTCTGTTTTTGGAATCCCTGTGAAGTAGGACGTGGTGTCGATTGGTTCAAGAGTGCTTGCTAAATGTTCACGGTCATAAACCGTCCCGACTAATTTTTCAGCCAATTGATTAGCATCACCGGAACCAAAGAAGTCGCCGTAGAACTTGACGTTGGCAATCTTCCCATTTTCGATTAACAAGCGCGCATCAATCGTCCCGAAATCGAAGTGTTTGCGTTTTTGAACCGTTGATTTAGGTGACTTGCCATAGACCCAGTCCCAATTGCTATAGAGATCGTTAAAAATCTTATCGATGGCTTGTTCGTCTGCGGCCGTTAATTGATATTCGCGGTCGGCAATATCAGCTAGTTGATCGGCGTGCATCAAGTTCAGTAATAAGACGTCTCTGAACTCTTCTGTCGACATGTTTTGGTATTCAGGGTCAACGTGCCCTTTTAGGTTTGTGACGCGTTGTCGAATCGATTTAATGCCTTTTGACACAATCTTATCTGCAGGGACATTCAAGGCTTGGGTCAAAACATCTAAATCAACATCCCATGAAAGGGTGCCGTGGGAGAAGGTTTTACCATTCTTGGTGTACATCGCGTTCCCTGAGAATTTTTTACCGTCCACTAACATATCATTGCGACCAGAAACTTCAGCCGTTGTGGCGCCCATTTGATGGAGTGCATCGACGATTGGTTGCGTGAAGGATTTGAAATCACCGAATTGTTCAGAATCTGCGTTCACCACGAAACTGAAACAAAGGTTACCGAGATCTTGATAAATCCCACCGCCACCAGACAACCGGCGTGTGACCGTAATATCATGGTCTTCCACGTATTTTTGATTGATTTCTTCATACGTATTTTGGTTGCGGCCCACGATAATGCATGGTTTCTCAATGTAGAATAGTAAGAGTGGTTCATCGAAATTTTTTTGATTCATTAAATATTGTTCGGTTGCCAAGTTTCGGCGAATATCATTTGACTTCATCACAACGTAATACATCAGCATAAAACCCCTTTCATAATCACTACGGATTTATTATACTACATATCGCATCAACCAGTGTACTGAAGCATTAAAAAAGCGGTCCCCGATAAAAGGGGGCCGCAGGATTAATCATCGCTATATTCTAAAATATCACCAGGTTGGCAGTCTAATACGCGACATAACTTCTCGAGCGTCGAAAAGCGAATTGCTTTGGCTTTACCGGTTTTTAAATTCGAAAGGTTCGCAATCGTAATATCGACCTGTTCAGCAAGCGCCGTGACACTCATTTTCCGTTGAGCGAGAATTACGTCTAAATTCACACGAATGGCCATTGAATTCCTCCTTAGACCGTTAAATCGACTTCAGATTGAAGGGCGATTGCACTTTTAAAAAGATCTTCAACAATCTGCATCAAAATAAGGATTGCAAACGGAATGAAGATCAGGCCTAACCCAAGCAACATCAAGCCTGGTGCATCTTCGAGTTGCGTAATCCGGTAGAAAAAGGGTAGGGCAAAAAGGGCCGTCAAACTCGCAACCAAAATCGCTTTTCTAATTGCTGATACATATCGTAGCGTCTGAGGGAGAAAAACTTGATGGTGCTCAATTAAGCGGAGAATCTGCGCCAACTTGATTAATGCAAACCAAATACTAGCCGTCACACCATACGCAGCAATCGCCAACATCCAGATTATCGCTGGGTATTCTAAGTGTTTCGTGGTCACAATTTGGATCGTCACTAACAAACTTAACAGACCAAATACCGCCGCAATTCCGAGTAATGCCATTCTAAGTAGCCATTTTTTTAACATTCATCTGATACCTCGTTTTTAAGAATAGTTTTATTATAATCGTTTTTTATTGAAAAACAATTAATTTTTATCGTTTTTCGATAAAACTTAATATTTAAGACTAGTCAAAGTAGGCGTAACTGTTATAATTATAGGGGGTAAACTAAACTGTGAAGGACTGATCTTATGAAAATCAGGCATCTCTGGCTAACATTGACGCTGACCGTTGCATTATTGGGACTAACAGCCTGTCAGAACCATCCTGCAAAAACAACGACGCCTCAGCATAGTTCGCAGAAAAAAACGGTGCGTCCACAAAACCAACAGACTTACGACAAAAAAGATGTCCAAGCCTATTGGCTGTCTTACCGGCATAAAACCTTTTTCGTCATTGCGCATCAACCGAATGAACAACTGAATACGAAAGATAAGCTCAAAACGTTTTTGAGTCAAACAACTACGCAAACACTAGCGCACGATTCCTATCAAAAACTGGACGAAGACGGCTTCATTTTTATTGCCGATAATCAGTTTAAACCACACCAAGACTTTGGCTATGGGATGGTCACAGTAGGCATTCCGCGCGACTTCACACTGCAAGCCATTGTTGCGACGGCCAATCTAAACGACCCACTCTACAATCGCTATCCAATTTATCAAATTCAATGATCAGGGAGAAAACAATCACTATGAAAAAAATAATGCCTGTCTTCATTTTATTACTATCTATCACAATGTTTTTTATGACTGGTTGCAATCGTTCCATTGAAACACACACACCACCCAAAACACAGACTAAAAAAAGGGACTAGTTTACCTAAACACGGAACAATCAGATTAACAACTGCGACTAATTTTTGAATCGCATGCCACATTTGCGTCTGGGCTCTTGGATCCAGATCAGTGGTAGGTTCATCGAGAAAGAGGATCCTTGGCTTGCCAACTAAGCTGACCGCTAAGTCCAACCGTCGCCGCATCCCACCTGAAAAAGTCGCCAATGTTTGATCCGCTGATTGGTCCAAATCAAAGTCCGTCAGTAACTCGTTAGCTCGGGTTCGACTCGCTTTGGCACTGAGCCCATTTAACCGCCCAAATAAGCGGAGATTCTCGCGCGCACTTAAGTCTTAATCGATTGCCGCTGTTTGATTGGTGACACTAAACTGTTGGCGCACTTGGCGGCTTTGTGTTATCGTATCAAAGCCATTTAATGTGATTGTGCCACTATCTGGTCGTAGGAGGGTGGTCATCATTTTTAAGAGCGTTGTTTTCCCGGCACCATTGGGCCCTAATAATGCGAAAATCTCACCTTTAGAAATGGGTAGCGAAACGGAACGCACTACTTTTTTGGTCCCAAATGCTTTTTGAATATTGTTCACTTCAATGACATGCTCACTGCACATAATATTGCCTCCTTGTTTAATAATCAGGTCACCTGATTAATTTATATAGTAAGGGCTCCTGATTAAAATGTCAAGGATTGCTACTCTTAGATTTTGGAATGGTGTATACTAATCAAAACAGCGAAGGGAAGATGACGTATGGCAAAGAGTGTCAAGGCCGAATTGGTCGCCGGAAAATTAGCTGAATATGAACAACTCAGTAAGATCTACGATGATATCGTTAAACAAGCACGCCCGCATTTAATCGTCGAAGGCCAGGGGAAGATTCTATTGGCACTTGCTGATGAAGATCACTTATCGCAACGTGAACTAGCAACGCGTTTGGGAATGTCACCTCAATCAACCAGTGAATTTGTCGCTAAACTCGCTAAACGCGAGCTGGTGACGTTAAGTAAGCTCCCAAGTGATCGCCGGGTTAATTTAGTTAACTTAACGGATGCCGGTCGCCAAGAAATTGAAACTGCCAATCAAGAGGTGCCACCGTTTGTGAACGCCTTGACCGAGGCAGAACTCGACCAGTTAGTGCCACTACTCAACAAGATTACAACGGCGATGTATGCCGATATTGATGCCTCAAATCCGACGTTGGGCGTTAAGTTTCATAAATTATTGGCCGGACGATATCTGAAACAATTTAAAAAATAACCAAAAAAATAGCGCGTCTCACTTAAATTAGTGGGGCGCGCTATTGCATTTAATTAATCAAAGTCGTAATCACTATCTTCCATCGCTTCCACATTCCCTAAGCGATAACCATTCCCAACTTGGGAGAAGAAATCGTGGTTGGCAGTTGAAGTCGACATCCCATTCAAGATCACGGGGTTCACATCTTCAGCGCTATCTGGGAAGAGGGCGCCTTGACCGAGGTTCATTAAGGCTTTGTTGGCGTTATAACGGAGGTAAGTTAATACTTCTTCTGTCCAACCAGTGCCATCATAAACTTCGTGGGTGTATTTTTCTTCGTTGGCATATAAGTCGTACAGTAAATCATACATCCAGTTTTGTAATTCTTCTTGTTCTGACTTATCCAATTCATTGAAGGCTAATTGGAACTTATAGCCGATGTAAGTCCCATGGACTGATTCATCACGGATAATCAATTTAATGATTTCAGCAACGTTGGCCAACTTATTGTTCCCTAAGTAATAGAGTGGGGTATAGAAACCAGAATAAAAGAGGAAGGTTTCTAAAAAGACGCTGGCAATTTTTTGTTGCAAGGGTGTGCCGTTTTGATAGATATCGTTAATCTTGTTGGCTTTGTATTGCAAGAATTCATTTGTGTTGGTCCAGTCGAAGATTTCATCAATTTCAGTTGGTGTGTTTAACGTTGAAAAAATGGATGAATAACTCTTCGCATGCACGGATTCCATGAATTGAATGTTGTTTAAAACGGCTTCTTCATGTTGGGTGCGGATATTGGCTTTTAAGCTGGCCATCCCATCTTGTGATTGTAGCGTATCAAGTAGGGTTAAACCGCCAAAGACATGCCCGACGATCCATTTTTCATTGTCTGGTAAACTGCGCCAGTCATCTAAGTCATTGGAAAGGGGAATCCGCGTATCTAACCAAAATTGTTCGGTTAATTTTTCCCAGGTTGCTTTATCAATTTGATCTTCAACTTGGTTCCAGTTAATTGCAATATAATTTTCTGCCATGTTCATGAACTCCTTTTAACGTGCTTCTTTTTTAGGTATGTAGGCCAGCTGACGAGCAGCTGGAGTGGAGATTTGGTGCTTGCTTTGAAACGTGCTTTTCAAGCTAACTTTCTGCGCTTAGCCCAGTGAATCAAATCATCGACTACTTCGCTAATTCGCTTCCCTATGCTAATGCTCAAAATATAAACGCCTGCCGTCGCACTCTGTTTTGAAACGTGCTTTTTGAAACTGACTTCTGCGCTTAGTTACACTCGTCAAACAACTGCTTATAGCAGTTATTCGCCGAGTTAGACTAATGCTCAAAGTCAAACCGTTTCAAACGCACTCTAGATCACACAGCTTTCGCATGCGTTTGCGCCGACTTCACTTTCGTCGTCTGTGTAAGTCCGGATGTAGTAGATTGATTTAATCCCTTTGTGGTGGGCGTAGTTTCTTAAGATGTTTAAGTCCCGGGTGGTCATTTTGTCAGTCCGGCCGTTTTTCCATTCGTAAAGGCCTGCTGGAATCGTTGAACGCATGAAGAGCGTCATACTCATCCCTTGGTCGACATGTTTTTGTGCTGCTGCGTAGATGTCGATAACTTTACGCATGTCAATGTCATAAGCTGATTCATAATATGGCATAGTGTCGTTTGAAAGACCTGGGGCAGGGTAGTAGATTGTCCCAATTTTCTTTTCTTGCCGATCTTCAATCCGGTTAACAATCGGTTGTAAGCTGGCAGAAGTATCGTTGATGTATGAAATTGAACCGTTTGGTGCAACGGCTAAGCGGTTTTGATGGTATAAACCGTCTTGCATGATGGCTAGTTTTAAAGCTTCCCAATCGGCTTTTGCGGGAATCATAATGTCCTTGAAAATCGCTTTGACTTTGTCCGTCTTAGGGGCCCAGTCTTCAGTGAGGTATTGATCGAAGTAACTACCATCAGCATACTTACTCTTTTCAAAGTTGGCAAAGGTCATCTGACGTTCCTTAGCAATCTTATTTGAAGCAACAAGTGTCCAGTAGTTTAAAAGCATGAAATAATTACTGGTAAAGTCGATTGATTCTTCTGACCCATACATCATGTGGTTCTTGGCAAAGAAGGTATGCAGACCCATGCCACCTAAACCAATGGTGTGGGCCAATTCGTTCCCATGAGCCACAGAAGGGACCACATCAATATCAGAATGATCTGTGACGTAGGTTAAAGCACGCACCATGGCTTCGATAGAACCACCAAAGTCAGGTGACGTCATCATGTTCGGAATATTCGTTGAACCCAGGTTACAACTGATATCCGTCCCTAACACGTCATATTCTTGGCGGTTATTAATTTGTGACGGGGTTTGCACTTGGAGGACTTCAGAACAGAGGTTACTCATGATGATCTTCCCATCAATTGGGTTCGCAGCATTGGCTGTGTCCACATTGACGATGTAAGGATAACCTGATTCTTGTTGCAATTTACTAATTTCATTTTCTAAATCACGGGCTTTAATTTTGGTTTTCTTGATGTTATCGTTGGCGATTAAGTTGTCATATTCTTTGGTGATGTCAACATATGAGAAAGGTACGCCGTATTCTTTTTCAACACCGTAAGGGCTGAATAAATACATATCAGCATCAGCTTTCACCAATTCATAGAACTTGTCGGGGACGACTAAGCCTAATGAGAGGGTCTTTAAACGATATTTTTCGTCTGCATTTTCTTTTTTAGCACCTAAGAAAGCAATCACATCTGGATGGAAGGCGTTTAAATAAACCACGCCGGCGCCTTGCCGTTGACCTAATTGGTTTGAGTATGAGAAAGAATCCTCCAATAACTTCATGACAGGGAGGACACCACTTGCTGCACCGTCGATGCCTTTGATTGGATCGCCAGCTCCACGGAGGTTCGACAAGCTAATCCCAACCCCGCCACCAATCCGTGATAATTCAAGTGCCGAGTTAATCGTCCGACCAATTGAATTCATATCATCGGTTGTTTGGAGTAAGAAACATGAAACTAATTCACCACGCCGTGAACGCCCAGCATTCAAAAACGATGGTGTTGCCGGTTGATAACGTTGGTGGATCATTTCATCCGCTAGTTGCAGCGCAAGGGTTTGATCACCATCTGCGAAGTAGAGAGCATTCACAAAAACGCGATCTTTAAAATCTTCAAGATAAAAGCCATTGTCGTTTGTTTTTAATGCGTATTGCGCATAGAACTTATAAGCAGCCATAAATGACTTGAAGTGGAAGTCTTGGTCCTTTAAATATTGATTCAATTCTTCCATGAATGAAAGAGAATAAGCCTTCAAAAAATCTGCTTCATAATAATTTTCCGCGACTAAATAATCTAGACGATCTTGAAGTGATTTAAACGTCACCATATTGGGTTGTACGTTTTGTTCCAAAAAGGCATCGAGTGCTTCTTGATCCTTTTGTAATGGAATTTGACCATTCACTGGAATATTAATTTGGTTATTCAATTCATAGTATGTTACATCTTCGGTTTTAATCTCTTTTAAAGACATCCTTGCCACCACTTTCTAGTCATATTAGCTGTTTTAGGGTTCAAAAAAAGTGAAGACCAACTCTTTAGTAATCAAGAGTCGGCCTCACCCGTTAAAACTGGGAATGCATGGTGCTTAAATCGCCAATTTTTGCAATTCCGCTGGTCTAAAACCTGAGAAGCTTTCTAAGCCATCCGCTTCTAAAACGGGAACGGCTTGGAAACCTTGTTCCTTCAAGTAATCAATATATTGTGGTTCGTCATTGATGTTATGTTCAACAAAAGGAACGTTGTGCGTTTCTAAAAAGTGTTTCGTCATCCGGCATTGTGGGCAGCCGTTCTTAGTATATAATGTGATATTTGCCATAATCGTTAACTCCCTTGTATTTCTCTTATCGATAAAAATAGTATACCGTTTTGAAATGGAAGATGCAATCAATAAACACCACATATTGTAGATAAAACAAAAAACGACCACTAATTATAGTGGTCGTTTACGAATGTTCATTTGATTGTCTTGGGCAACGTCCTGTACTTAAGTTAAACATATTTATGGGTAAAGTCAATCCCTGCTAATGCGCAAAATTTTTCAAAAGCACGCCGGACAAAGCTTAACAGATTTTAAAAATTTTTTTAGATTGGGATTAATTTAATATTGCACCATCATAAAAATGAGTTAACGAACATTTTATAAAATTGGTGAAAGTAACCGTGAAAATTTTTGTTTAAATTTTAACCAAGTTGACTGTTGGGCGATTATTTCGTCTGTTAGTAGGGATGCTTTTTCCATATCAGCCTGATAGATCGCTTCAAGTTGCGCTGCAACTTTCGGATCGTAAATAAACGTATTGGCTTCAAAGTTCAGCTTGAAACTACGGATATCCATATTGGCAGAACCTACAGTGCTGATATGCCCATCCATGACCGCTGTCTTAGCATGTAAGAATCCATCTTCATACCGGTAAATCTTAACGCCAGCTGCATGCAAGAGTTGACTGTAGTATTCCGTTGCACGGTAGATGAAGGGGTGATCCGGCATGTTAGGCGTCATGATACGAACATCCACCCCAGACATTGCCGCAGTCGTCAACGCATCAATAATACTATCATCCGGAACTAGATAGGGCGTTTGAATCCATAAACGCTTCTTAGCGGTACTAATCATCTTCAGATAACCGAGTTTGATTTGTTCATCTAATTTATCGGGACCACTTGAGACAATTTGCATGGCTGCTGATCCACGATTTTGGGATTGGTCCACTGGGAAGAGTTCTTCCGAGTAAGTTAACTTAATCGCAGGCTCAACACTCGCGTTCCAGTCCATCATAAAGCGTACTTGTAAGGCTAACACGGCATTGCCGGTAATCCGCATATGGGTATCACGCCAATATCCGAATTTCTTACTCCGGCCTAGATATTGATCGCCAACGTTAAAGCCACCAATATAACCAATCTTACCGTCAATTACCACAATCTTACGGTGATCACGGAAGTTCAAGCGAAAATCGGTAATCGTGTGTTTTGAACTGAAGAACGTTCGCGCGTGGCCACCGACATCTTCAAGTGCGCGCCACCATTTTTGCGTTGCGCCTTGGGAGCCCCAAGCATCGTAGACAACGTTGACTGAAACGCCTTCTTTGGCTTTTTGAATCAATAGTTGTTGTAACTCATTGCCCAATCGGTCATTATAGATCGTATAATATTCGATATGAATACTTTTTTGAGCTTGTTTGATGTCGGCAAAGAGGGCGTCAAACTTTGCTTGCCCGTCAGTATAGATTTTGACATGGTTATTCTTTAAAACGGGTGCATTATTAATATTTAAAAAGAGATTCACCATTTCGGATGCTTCACTGGAAAGCATCTTTTTCGGTAAGAGGTCGTTTTTACGATTTTCCTTACGTTGAATGTCGACCAATGCGGAAAGCCCATCATCGATTTGCGATTGACTTTGGAAAATCTTTTTCCGCGATAAGCCCCGTCCGGTAAACATATATAGGATAAAACCGCCCACGGGTAGTAAAATTAAGACTAGCAGCCACGCCCAGGTGGCCGCAATATCGCGGGGCTGTCTCAAAATTGTAATAATTGCCAATAAGGCATTAATGAAGATGATGAATGACATTATTTCTGTAACTAAAACCATATCGTACTCCTCCAAAATTCTAGCGTTGCTTATTATTTTACTAAAATCACGCTCAAAGCGCTAGTTAAGCCTATCAACAGTCAGTTAAATGAGGTAATCCCTGTTGGGCCAGATGGTGCGCCCCCTGATTCTGACGCTCTGGAATCCATTGGTGGATGACCATTGAATAGGGCGCCTCAAGTGCTAGAATCCGGTCGACGGCAGCTTGATAATGTTTAGCATACCGCTTTTCTAGGCTCTGAAAGACAAGCTTGCTGTCAACGTTAATCTGTAGTATTTTCGTGGTAAGCCCCCGATTGGCTAGTTGTTCTAAGCCAAGAATGACCGCCGCAAATTCTGCATCATGATTGGACTGTTCTGGCAAAGGTGCTTGTAGTTGATATTGTCGCTCTGGTGTCACGATTAAAATTCCCGCCGCACTTGGTCCGGGATTGCCACGAGTTGCTGCGTCCGTATAAAGTTTAATCATTCTTAAAATTTACCGCCTTTCACTGACAGCAGGGTCAGGTTAATGGTATGATACAAAACGTAAAAAGGAGTGTTCTCATGCAAAAGACAACCACCGCATTCTACCAACCAAATTATGCTTACTTCGTGACGATTTGGTCTTGGATTGGCTTCGTCTATACATTAGCTTTAATTGTACAACTTGAACTCATCAACTTAAACTGGCAATCGTGGGGCATCGGCTTAATTGCCGTTTGTTTGACGCTATGGGTCATTTTCGGGCATCGTGTTTCAATGACGGCAGACGTGATCACGCTTAAACGGCCGGTATTTAAATATAGTCGAACCATCAACCGTGAAACGACTACGACCATTATTGTCCAAAAACATGGTTTATTAATTAAAACCAACGAACTTGATTACCAACCCGAACAAATACTCCTTAGTCGCAAAGCCAAGCAGGCATTCGTTGAACAACTGAAACAAAATGGTTGGCCAATTGAAGAATAGTTAAATAAAAAAGAGCCACGACAAACATTAATCTTGTCGTGGCTCTTTTTTAGCGTTTAAACGTATTTTTATTCTGCTATCTTTTGCACGTTAGCTGCCTGCAAACCGCGGGCGCCTTCTTTAATCTCAAATAATACCGGCTCGTCTTTATTCAATGATTTATAGCCGTCGGTTTGGATTGCGGTAAAATGGACGAAAACCTCCTCGTCATCTCCATAACTGATGAAGCCATAACCTTTAGCATTGCTAAACCACTTAACGATTCCTCGTTCCATCACAATCCCTCCTTGAAATGTTAATCAGCGTACACGCTTATTTTACCACGTACAAAGAAGTGTGTCGAAGAATATCGTTCTTTTTAAGCATCCCATCTGCCAATTCCGTACGTAATCAGCTATACTAGGTAGTATCATAAATAAAAAGGAGCTGGGCGGTATGTCAGATATTCAAATAGCACAGGAAAATGAAGCTAAGGAGATGCAGCCAATCACGGCAATTGCCGAACAAGCTGGTTTAACGGCCGCTGATTTAGAACAATATGGACCGTATAAAGCGAAGGTTAATTTCGCTGCCATTAATCGATTGAAAGAAAAAGAAGATGGCAAACTCATCTTAGTGACCTCAATCAATCCCACACCAGCTGGAGAAGGTAAATCAACCGTGACTGTCGGTCTTGGCGACGCCCTTCGTCAACTAGATCAATCAGCCGTCATTGCTTTACGTGAACCTTCACTAGGCCCCGTCATGGGGATGAAAGGTGGCGCAACTGGTGGGGGCTATGCCCAAGTAGTACCAATGGCAGATATTAACTTACATTTTACAGGGGATATGCACACATTGACCGCTGCTGTGAATACTTTAGCCGCCCTAATCGATAACCATCTGCAACAGGGAAATGCCCTCAACATTGATCCCCGCCGAATTATTTGGAAACGGGCGCTTGATATTAATGATCGTGCATTACGCCAAGTTGTCATTGGACTTGGTGGTCCAGTGCAAGGGGTGCCGCGCCAAGATGGTTTTGACATTACCGTTGCTAGCGAATTAATGGCCATTCTCTGCTTAGCAACTGACATTACTGACTTGAAGCGGCGCATTAGCCAAATCGTCATTGGTTACACTTATGATCGGCAACCCGTCACAGTTGGCGAGCTCGAAATCACCGGTGCAATCGCGATGCTTTTAAAAGATGCCCTCAAACCAAACCTCGTCCAAACGCTTGAACATACACCAGCCTTAATTCACGGTGGACCATTTGCCAATATCGCCCACGGCTGTAACAGTATTTTAGCAACCCAAACGGCCCTAAAAATGGGTGATATTGCGATTACTGAAGCTGGCTTCGGCGCTGACTTAGGTGCTGAAAAGTTCCTAGACATCAAAGTCCCACAACTTGGCAAGACTCCTGATACCATCGTGATTGTTGCCACTGTTCGGGCGTTAAAATACAACGGTGGTGTTGCTTTAGCTGATTTAACCACTGAAAATCTCGGTGCGTTAGACAAAGGGTTTAGTAACTTAGCCAAACATATTGCTAATATGCAACGTTACGGCATTCCCGTAGTCGTTGCCATCAATGAGTTTACAAGTGATACCGAAGTAGAGGTTACAATGCTCCAAGAAAAATGTGCTGAACTGGGTGTCAAAGCCGTTTTAGCTAGTGTTTGGGCACATGGTGGTAAAGGTGGCCTTGATTTAGCCCAGGCCGTCTTAGAAGCACTCGATCAACCTAAAAACTTCCAACCATTATATGATTCAAACGCCGACATTCAATCGAAACTAACCACAATTGTCACTGACATCTATGGCGGTAAAGAGGTTGTTTTCGAGGGCAAAGCTATCAACCAACTGAAAGAAATCGAAAAAAATGGCTGGGACCACTTACCAGTCTGTATCGCCAAAACACAATATTCACTCTCAGACGATCCAAAAGCATTAGGCGCACCAACTGATTTCACCGTTCACGTCCGTGAATTGATTCCAAAGCTTGGCGCAGGCTTCATCGTCGCAATGACCGGCACAGTCCTCACCATGCCAGGTCTACCAAAGAAACCAGCCGCCCTCAACATGGACGTCACAGAAGATGGCCTGATTAGCGGATTATTCTAGAGTGCGTTTGAAACGGTTAGCTTCTGAGCATTAATAGAATTTGACGAATTGCCGATACAATCGGCGATTTGGCAAATTTGGTTAAGCGCAGAAAGTTAGCTTGAAAAGCACGTTTTCCAATATCCTAACGCCCATCTCGAAAACTGATT
Organism: Latilactobacillus sp. VITA-14; assembly: GCF_046580785.1. NCBI lineage: Bacteria > Bacillati > Bacillota > Bacilli > Lactobacillales > Lactobacillaceae > Latilactobacillus > Latilactobacillus sp. VITA-14. The sequence continues at coordinate 96,031 of NZ_JBJKTM010000005.1, read as the reverse complement.
GACAAGTCAGCCGATTTTAAGGACAATGGTAGATTGTATGAATAGGAGGTTCCCATGCTCATCTATATCGTTTTAGCCGCAGTCATTGTACTCGGTGACCAACTTTTAAAAAGCTGGATTGTTGCCCATGTTGCCTTTGCAGCAACCCAACCCGTTATTCCGAACGTGCTGAGTTTAACGTATGTTCAAAACGATGGGGCTGCGTGGAGTATCTTGGCCGGTCAACAGTGGTTTTTCTACCTCGTCACCATTGTGGCCCTCGGGGTAATTGGCTACTTATTTTATACCTCTGATCGCACTGAAAAATTTTACCGGATCAGTTTAACGTTGCTGTTAGCCGGAACACTTGGTAACTTCATCGATCGGCTCCACCTTAAGTACGTCGTAGACATGTTCCAAATCGAATTTATTAATTTCCCCATCTTTAACGTTGCGGATGTTGCCTTAACAGTAGGCGTCATCTGCGTCTTTATTGCTATTTTGTTGAAAGAGAAAGTGACTCATGACTGAAACTAAACAATTAACGATTACAACTGAAACAGGCCGGATTGATAAGGCGCTCACCCAATTACTACCCGATTACTCACGTTCACAAATCCAGCAATGGTTGAAAAAAGACTTGGTGCAAGTCAATGATCAACCTTGTAAGAGTAACCGCAAAGTCGTAACAGGGGATGTCGTCACCGTCAATATTCCAGACCCTGTCACGCTCGACTTAACCCCAGAAGATATTCCGCTCGATATCGTCTATGAAGACGATCAAGTCCTCGTAGTCAATAAACCACAAGGGATGGTGGTTCATCCATCAGCTGGCCACCCGAATGGGACATTGGTCAACGCTTTATTGGCGCACACCCCATTGTCTGAAATCAACGGCGTCTTCCGGCCGGGGATTGTCCATCGAATTGATAAAGATACCTCTGGTCTTTTGATGGTGGCTAAAACCAACGAAGCCCACGAATCTTTATCCGCCCAACTCAAAGCTAAGGAAAACTTACGTGAATATATCGCGCTAGTCCACGGCAACATCGAAGAAGACGAGGGGACCATTGATGCACCCATTGGTCGTTCAAAAGTCGACCGGATGAAACAAGCAATCGTCGAAGATGGCCGCCCAGCGGTCACGCATTTTACGGTCATGGAACGGTTTGAAGACTTCACATTAATCAAATGTCGACTAGAAACTGGGCGCACCCATCAAATTCGCGTTCACTTAGCCTATATTAACCGGCCAGTTGCTGGCGATCCCGTTTATGGTCCCCGCAAAACTTTAGCTGGGCATGGTCAGTTCTTACATGCTGCTGTATTAGGCTTTAAGCACCCAACGACGGGCGAAATGATGCGCTTTGAAGCCCCATTACCCGCAATCTTCGAGAAAACTTTAACCGAATTACGTGAAAATCATTGACAAATCAAGGATTCTCCGTTAAGCTAGGTCTAACTTAATAGAAGCCTTTAAAATCGGTCCCGTGAGGCCGAGAAGGTACGGTGAAAGCACCACTAGACGCGGAGTCTCTAACTGTAACCTCTCGACCTTATCGGTTTGAGAGGTTTTTTGTTTGGAAGGAGTCTTTACGATGGTCAAAGAAGTGGTCGACAGTAACACAATGAAACGGGTCTTTACTCGGATTACGTACGAAATTATCGAACAGAATAAGGGGATTTCAGATCTCGTCCTCGTCGGCATTAAAACCCGTGGCGTGTTTATTGCCCAACGGATTGCAGAACGCCTCGAACAATTAGAAGGCATCGCATTGCCCGTCGGTACACTAGACATTACGTTATACCGCGATGATCAACATGATCTTGATACACAAAATGAACCACAGATTAACGGGAGCGATATTCCCGTTGATATCACAAATAAGCATGTCATCTTAATCGACGATGTGCTTTACACAGGGCGGACGATTCGGGCCGCGCTTGACGCCTTAATGGACTTAGGCCGGCCAAAGAAAATTTCATTGGCTGTCTTAGTCGATCGTGGTCATCGTGAATTACCAATTCGCCCCGATTTTGTCGGTAAAAATATTCCAACCGCCCTCAACGAACAAATTCGCGTTGCGATGGAAGAAATTGATCAACATGATGGGATTACCATCGAAAAACTAACTAAATAACGACTGAACCGTTTAATTGTCTCCAGAGAGAGCAAAAGGGTTTGTCTTGAACTTAGTGCGCCTAAAAAAAGGGGCCTAAGTCCGTCAAGGGACACACCTACCAATCTGTTGGAGCGTGTGTCTTTTTTTGGTTCAAAAAGTCGGCGACATGGAGGAAATACTTATGGCTACACAATTTAGAAATCCCGATGCGGTCTTAGACGTCAACGAACGCCCCAGCACCGGTAAATGGATTGGTTTATCCATTCAACATATGTTTGCAATGTTTGGCTCAACCGTCCTAGTGCCAATCTTAGTCGGTTTAAACCCAGGGATTGCGTTATTCAGTTCCGGGGTCGGCACTTTAATGTACCTCTTGATTACCAAAGGCAAGATTCCAGCATACATGGGGTCGAGTTTCTCATTCATCGTGCCAATGCTCGCTTTAATGAAAACGACTGGCTATCCTGGGATTGCACAAGGGACAATGGCGGTTGGGGCAGTCTACTTAATCGTTTCAATCTTAGTCAGTCTGATTGGTTCCGACTGGATCGACAAAGCCTTACCACCCATTGTTGTCGGCCCAATCGTGATGGTGATTGGCTTATCACTCGCTGGCACAGCTGCCAAACAAGCCACTATCAATGCCCACGGGAATTACGACTTAAAATTCTTCGCAGTCGCTTTACTAACGTTGTTAATCACCATCGGCTTTAATATGTATCTCAAAGGATTCATGAGCTTAGTCCCCATCTTGCTCGGCATCATTACTGGCTACATCATCGCCGTCTTGTTCGGAATCGTCGATTTTCAACCCGTGATGGACGCCCCTTGGTTTAAAGTACCAGACTTCCAAGTCCCATTTGTCACTTACAAACCCGGTCTGTACTGGGGCGCGATTCTCAGCATGGCACCAATTGCCTTTGTCACAATGACCGAACACATGGGCCACATTATGGTCTTAAACAAACTCACCAAGCGTAACTTCTTTAAAGATCCTGGTCTTCACCGCACGTTAGCCGGGGACGGGACAGCCTCAATCATCGCCGCTTTTGTCGGAGGACCGCCCGTCACAAGTTATGGTGAAAACATCGGTGTCCTCGCCATCACCAAAGTCCACAGTGTCTGGGTCTTAGGTGGCGCCGCATTCTTCGCCATGATCTTCGGCTTCATCGGCAAACTGAGCGCGTTGATTCAAAGCATCCCCGCACCCGTAATTGGTGGGATTAGCTTCTTACTCTTCGGGGTCATCGCCTCAAGCGGTTTGCGCGTCTTAATCGACAAACAAGTCGATTTTGATAAGAAACGCAACTTAATGATTGGTTCATCAATCCTCGTCATCGGGATTGGCAATGCCTACTTACAATTAGGCCAATACCAATTCTCAGGGCTAGCCATCGCCACCGTCCTTGGGATTGTCTTAAACCTTGTTTTACCGGATAAAGCAAAGAGCGAACTTGAATTGGAGGCTCAACAAAATGCAAAAGCATAACGCGTTGGTTTCCGTTGATCAACTCACCAATGATTTAGTCGCAGGTCTCATCAACCGCGCTAGCGCCTTTAAAAAGGGCGCGACAAGCAAATTAACTCGGCCGGTCTACGCAATGAACCTATTCTTTGAAAATAGCACACGGACCCATACGAGTTTCGAAATGGCAGAACGCAAACTCGGCATGACCGTCTTAGACTTCAATGCCGATACGAGTTCGACTTCCAAAGGCGAGACCCTCAGCGATACGCTCAAAACGGTACAAGCCATTGGCGTCGATTTCGTTGCTGTCCGCCATTCTCAGAATAATTATTACGACGCCTTACTTGCAGATGATCAATTCCACATGGCACTGGCCAATGCGGGCGATGGGAGTGGGCAACACCCATCCCAATGCTTACTCGATTTAATGACGATTCACGAAGAGTTCGGCCACTTTGCAGGCTTAAAAGTCGTCATCTGTGGTGACTTGCGTCATTCCCGGGTGGCACGGTCAAATATGCAACTGCTCAAACAACTCGGCGCAACATTGTATTTTGCCGGCCCTGAGGAATGGTTCGCCCCTGAATTTGCCCAATACGGACAACCAGCCCAACTCGATGACGTCTTACCAGAAGTTGACGTCGTCATGTTACTCCGGATTCAACACGAACGCTTTGCTGCCGATGAAACCTTATCCGATGCTGCATTCCATACTCAGTACGGTTTAACAACTGAGCGGGCAGCACACCTTAAGTCCAGTGCTATCTGGTTGCACCCAGCACCCGTCAATCGTGACGTTGAAATTGCCGACGAACTAGTTGAAGCCCCACAATCGCGAATTTTTAAACAAATGACCAACGGCGTTTTTATGCGGATGGCCATCATTGAACACCTATTAGACCAACAACATCTGATTCAACATTAAGAGGGGGATCTGCTATGTATCAATTGATCAAAAACGGCCAAGTCTTGATTGACGGCCAACTGCAAAAACGCGACATCGCCATCGATGCAACCGGTCAGATTACGGCAATTGAACCAACGATTACCGCAGTCCCAACCGACCCAGAAACGATTTATGACGCACACGGCCATTTCGTCAGTGCCGGCTTAATCGACGGACACGTCCACTTCAGAGATCCAGGCTTCACGACAAAAGAAACACTCAAAACAGGGAGCGCAGCGGTTGCCCACGGTGGTTTTACTAGCGTAATTGCAATGCCGAACTTAAGGCCCGTACCTGATAACTTGCTAGATTTCAAGACACTGGTTGCACGCAATCAGGCAGAAACCAGCGTCCACACATATCAATTTGCACCGATTACCAATGAGTTAACTGAACAAACAATTGTCGACATGTCGGCGTTTAAGGCAGCTGGTGCAGCAGGCTTTACCAACGATGGTCATGGGGTACAAACGGCACAAACAATGTACCAAGCGATGCAGATGGCCGCCCAGATTAACATGCCCATCGTCGCGCACGTCGAAGATGAATCACTCGTCAACGGCGGCGTCATTCACGACGGTCAAGCCGCTAAAAAACTAGGCATTCCCGGAATTGCGAGTGTCAGTGAATCCGCCCAAGTCGCCCGGGATATCGAGCTAGCGCGGGCGACCGGCGTTCATTATCATATCTGCCACATCTCAACTAAGGAAACCGTCAATCTCGTTCGCCGCGCAAAAAAAGATGGCCTCAACGTCACTTGCGAAGTCACCCCACATCATTTGTTACTCAATGATTCAGCGATTACCAGTGACAACGCAATGCTCAAAATGAATCCGCCACTACGAACACTTGCAGATCGCCAAGCACTCTGGGCGGGCTTAATGGATGGGACGATTGATATTATTGCGACCGATCACGCACCGCATACCACAGAAGAGAAACAACAGTCGTTATTGAAAGCGCCATTTGGTATAGTAGGGAGTGAAACAGCCTTTAGCTTGTTATACACACATTTAGTTGCCAACGGTCCATTTAGTCTCGCGCAACTGACAAGCTGGCTAACAACCAACCCGGCCCATGTTTTCAACTTACCACACGCCGGCCAGTTAGCGGTTGGCCAACCAGCTGACCTTGCTGTTTTTAATTTAACGGATACCACCACAATCGACGCAAACACTTTCTTATCGAAAGGCCACAACACGCCATTTATCGGCGAAGCAGTGCAAGGTGATACTTTATTAACCTTGGTTGCTGGTCAGATTGCATATCAAAAGGAGTGAACTAAAAGATGAAACGTTACCTTATTTTAGAAGATGGCACCATCTTCCCCGGCACCGGTTTTGGCGCCCCAATTATCTCGACAGGCGAAATCGTCTTTAACACCGGGATGAGTGGGTACCAAGAAACCATTACTGATCAATCATACAACGGCCAAATCATCGCTTTTACATACCCTTTAATCGGTAATTACGGGGTCAACCGCGACGACTTTGAATCGATTAAACCAACCTGTAAAGGGGTTGTCGTCCATGAAACACCACGCCTAGCAAATAACTGGCGGATGAATATGAGTCTTGATGACTTTTTAAAGCAAAAGAAAATTCCTGGGATTGCCGGCATCGATACGCGGGCAATCACTCGCCGTCTGCGCGATAAAGGGACCATGAGAGCCAGCATCGTTGATGCCGCAGACGATCACGCGTTCGATCAACTCAAGGCATTGGTCTTACCAAAAAACCAAGTCCAACAAGTCTCAACGGCCAAACCTTATCCGAGTCCTGCTAACGGGCGGAACATCGTCGTGATTGACTTTGGCTTAAAACATAGTATCCTTCGTGAACTGTCAAAACGCGACTGTAACATCACTGTCTTACCATACAACACAACAGCTGAAGAAATTCTGAGTCTCGATCCAGACGGCGTCATGTTAACCAACGGCCCTGGTGATCCAGAAGATGTGCCAGAAGCCATTGAAATGATCAAAGGGATTCAAGGTAAAGTGCCGATTTTCGGGATTTGTCTCGGTCACCAACTTTTTGCCCTCGCCAATGGGGCTAAAACCTACAAGATGAAGTTCGGCCACCGTGGTTTCAACCATCCGGTCCGAGAAGTTGCCACCAAACGGATCGACTTCACATCTCAAAATCATGGGTACGCCGTGGATGCCGACTCCATCGACCCACAAAACCTTCTGATTACACACGTTGAAATTAACGATCAAACAGTCGAAGGTCTCCGTCATAGACAATATCCGGCCTTTTCCGTTCAATTCCATCCAGACGCAGCCCCTGGTCCACACGACGCTGCACATCTATTCGATGAATTTATCGACATGATCGATGACTTCAATCGCCGCCAAAAATAGTAAAAAGGGGATTTAGTGATGCCAAAACGTACCGATATTCATAAAATTTTAGTGATTGGCTCTGGCCCAATCGTAATTGGTCAAGCCGCCGAGTTTGATTACTCAGGCACTCAAGCCTGCTTAGCGCTTAAAGAAGAAGGCTACCAAGTCGTTTTAATTAACTCAAATCCTGCGACAATCATGACTGATAAAGCCGTTGCTGATACGGTTTATATCGAACCGATCACGATTGACTTTGTCACGCAAATTCTACGCAAAGAACTCCCAGATGCCATCTTACCAACCCTCGGCGGCCAAACCGGCTTAAATATGGCTTTGGAACTGGCAAACAACGGGATTCTCGCCGAGCTGAACATTGAATTGCTCGGTACCAAGCTCAGCGCGATTGATCAAGCTGAAGACCGCGAACTGTTTAAAAACTTGATGAATCAGTTAAACGAGCCGATTCCAGAATCTGCGATTGCCCATTCACTCGTTGAAGCCCAAACATTCGTTAACGAAAACGGGTATCCGGTCATTATCCGTCCAGCCTTTACCCTTGGTGGCACTGGTGGCGGGATTGCCGAAAATGCCGGTGAACTGAGCACAATTGTCAAAAACGGGCTTAGCCTATCTCCAGTCGGACAAGTCCTCGTTGAACAAAGTATTGCCGGTTTCAAGGAAATCGAATTCGAAGTCATGCGCGACAAAAATGACAACGCGCTAGTCGTCTGCAACATGGAAAACTTCGACCCAGTCGGGATTCATACTGGCGATTCCATCGTATTTGCACCCGTTCAAACCTTAAGTGACCGTGAAGTCCAAGCATTACGCGATGCCGCACTTAAAATCATTCGCGCCTTGAAGATTGAAGGGGGCTGTAACGTTCAACTCGCCCTTGATCCTAATAGCGACCGCTACTACATTATCGAAGTCAATCCACGGGTGAGTCGTTCATCAGCCCTTGCTTCTAAAGCAACTGGCTATCCAATTGCAAAAATGGCGGCTAAAATCGCCATCGGTTTAACACTTGATGAAATTCATAATCCAATCACCGGGACAACCTATGCGCAATTTGAACCGATGCTCGATTACGTCGTTGCGAAGATTCCCCGTTGGCCATTTGATAAATTCAACAAAGGTGATCGGCAACTCGGCACCCAAATGAAGGCCACCGGTGAAGTGATGGCCATTGGACGCAACATTGAAGAAGCATTACTCAAAGCCGTTCGCTCACTTGAAATTGGCACTGACCATCTCGAAATTCCAGCATTGACGGCAGTCGGTGATAACGACCTTGTCCAACAGATTGTACATCCCCAAGACGACCGACTTTTCTACCTTGCCGAAGCATTGCGCCGCGGTTATTCAATTCAAGAACTTAGTGAATTGACAAAAATTGATCTTTTCTTCCTGGATAAACTCAGCCACATTGTTGAAATTGAAGAACAACTCCGGACCGATAAAGGTGACTTAGAATTACTCGAACTCGCCAAGAAAAATGGCTTTGCCGACGCTAAAATTGCCGCAACTTGGCAAATCATGCCTGCCCAAGTCCGCCAAATGCGCCAAGAAAGTGGCATTCAGCCAGTTTATAAGATGGTCGATACTTGTGCAGCCGAATTCGAATCACAAACACCTTATTACTACGCGACTTACGAACAAGAAAACGAAAGCATTGTCAGCACAAAGCCTTCAATCTTAGTGATTGGTTCCGGTCCAATTCGGATTGGGCAGGGGGTTGAATTCGATTATGCAACCGTCCACTGTGTGCAAGCCATCCAAAAGGCGGGCTACGAAGCAATTATCATGAACAGTAATCCAGAAACAGTTTCGACTGACTTTTCAATTTCAGATAAATTGTACTTCGAACCACTGACACTAGAAGATGTCCTCAACGTCGTTGAACTCGAAAAACCAGAAGGGGTGATTGTGCAATTCGGGGGGCAAACAGCCATCAACCTTGCCGAACCACTGACCGAAAATGGTGTGCAGATTCTCGGGACAAGCGTCGCGAACTTAAAACGCGCTGAAAACCGTGACCAATTCGATCAATTAATCGCCGAACTCGACATTCCACAACCAGTCGGGGCAACCGCAACCAATACGCCAGATGCGTTGAAGATTGCTGAAGAGATTGGTTATCCGGTCTTAATCCGACCTAGTTTCGTTTTAGGCGGGCGGGCAATGGAAATCGTTCATACTGCAGAAGACCTTACACATTACATGAAAGAGGCCGTTAAAGTTTCAGTCGACCAACCGGTCCTAATTGACCGCTACTTAATGGGCAAAGAATGCGAAGTCGATGCCATCTGTGACGGCAAAGATGTCTTAATTCCGGGAATTATGGAACATATCGAACGCGCTGGTGTTCATTCGGGCGATTCAATGGCGGTTTATCCACCACAAAATCTGACGGATGCGGAAAAACAAGCCATCATCACTTACACGACCAAGCTCTGTTTAGCACTTGAATGTCGCGGCTTGTTAAACATCCAATTCATTATCCAAAATGAAGCAGTCTACGTGATTGAAGTCAATCCACGGGCTAGTCGGACCGTTCCATTCTTGAGTAAAGTCACCGGCATCTCGATGGCGCAACTGGCCACCCAAGTCATTTTAGGCAGCACACTAGCTGAATTAAAGAGCCCAACCGGTCTATTACCAGCGGGCCCACTAATTCATATTAAAGCACCTGTCTTCTCATTCTCGAAACTCACGCGGGTTGATAGCTTACTCGGGCCAGAAATGAAATCGACCGGGGAAGTCATGGGAACTGACGTAACGATGCAAAAAGCACTCTATAAAGCGTTCGAAGCTAGTGGGATGCACTTACCAAGTCACGGGAACGTCTTAATGACAATTACTAACCAAGATAAGACACAAGCGCTCGAATTAGCAAAACGCTTCCGCGAAGTTGGCTATCAAATCATTGCCACGCCTGGGACTAGTCAAGAATTCCAAGCAGCAGGTGTGCCAGTGCAATCCGTTGCCAAGATTAATGCTACGAGCGGCGATTTACTTGATAAAATCAAAGCCGGCCACATTCAACTGGTCATCAACACAACCGGCTTGAACGAAGCCCCACAAGTCGCTAAAGACAGCATCGTCATTCGCCAAACCGCCATTGAACACGGCATTCCATTGATGACCTCATTGGATACCGCTGATGCGATCTTAGCGGTCCTAGAATCTCAATCGCTCCTGACCAAACCACTTTAAAACCACTAAAAGAGTCTGAAGCCCTTTGCCTAAGGCTCTTTTATTACATAAAAATCAGAAGGAGTCTGCTAAATGTTGCCATTAGAATACCAATTAACCCTCACTAAGCAAACCGAAATTGCCCCCAGTATCTATGAATTATGCCTCACCGGAGACCTCGCACAGCAACCCATTGCACCGGGACAATTTGTCGATATCAAAATTCCCAGTGACGCCCTTTTATTACGTCGGCCATTTGGGATTGCCAATGTCGACCGCCAAACTAACACGATTACCTTGTTATACCGCGTTGTTGGTGAAGGCACCACGATCTTAAGTGAATCACCGGTGGGCACAAGCTTGTCCGTCTTAGGGCCTCTTGGTAACGGTTATCCAATTGACCAATTAGTAGCCGGACAAAACGCGCTAATCATTGGTGGCGGGACTGGGATTCCACCATTACATGAACTCTCACGGCAACTTAATGCAAAAGGCGTTCACGTTCAACACGTGTTCGGCTTTGCAACTAAAGCAGCCATTTTCTATGAAGATCACTTTCGCAAGCTCGGGCCAGTCGCTTATGCGACAAATAATGGCTCGTACGGCTACCAAGGCCATGTTGGTTTATTACTCGATGCACAGTTTGCTAATGCGACAACCCGATATGATGCCATTTACGCATGCGGACCAAAAGGCTTGTTAATGGCCGTCGATAATCGATTCAGTGAGCATCCCAATGCCTATATCTCATTGGAAGAACGGATGGCTTGTGGGATTGGTGCCTGCTACGCCTGTGTCACCAAACTCAAACGTGATCCAAGCATTCAGCTCAAAATTTGCGATGACGGACCCGTCTTCAAAACAAACGAGGTGCTCATTTAATGACAGACTTAGCAGTAACTTTACCAGGCTTAGCTTTAAAAAATCCGATTATGCCCGCCTCCGGGTGTTTTGGCTTCGGTCAGGAATACGGTCGCTATTATGACCTCAACGAACTTGGCGCAATTATTATCAAAGCGGCAACGAAAGAACCCCGACTTGGCAATGCGACACCACGGGTTGCTGAAACCCCAAGTGGGATGTTGAACGCCATTGGCTTACAAAATCCCGGGATTGAAGTCATTATGCAAGAAAAATTACCCTGGTTAGCCGAGCATTATCCCGAGTTACCAATCATCGCCAATGTCGCCGGCAATACCGAAGCTGATTACGTCGCTGTCTGTGAACAAATCAGCCAAGCGCCCAACGTCCATGCCATCGAACTGAATATCTCGTGCCCAAACGTGGCCCATGGCGGTCTTGAATTTGGCACATCACCAGAAGCCGCTGCCACGTTGACGAAGGCCTGTGTTGCAGTCAGCCAAGTGCCGGTTTACGTGAAGCTCTCACCAAACGTGACGGATATTCGTCCGATTGCGCAAGCAGTTGAAGCAGCGGGGGCAGCCGGCTTCTCATTAATCAATACACTGGTGGGGATGCAGATTGATCCAAAAACACGCCAACCAATTCTCGCTAATCAAACAGGCGGCTTATCTGGACCAGCGATAAAACCCGTTGCCATCCGGCTCATTCATCAAGTCCGTTCAATTTCGAAATTACCGATTATTGGAATGGGCGGTGTCTCAACAGCTGCGGATGCACTTGAATTAATGGCCGCCGGCGCCAATGCCATCGCAGTCGGCACTGCTAATTTCAGCGATCCATTTGCCTGTCCAAAACTAATCGCCGCATTACCAGATGAACTCGCTAAATATCAACTAACCGATTTAAAATCATTCGGTCTACCACAGGAGGGCACTCATGACTAACCCTTTAATTATCGCGCTCGACTTTCCAAACTGGGAAACAACAGATCGTTTTTTAGTGCAATTTCCAACTGATGAATCCTTATTCGTTAAAGTCGGCATGGAACTTTTTTACCAAGAGGGACCACAGCTGATTAAAACGTTAAAAGCGCGCGGCTATCGGATTTTTCTCGACCTAAAACTCTATGACATTCCAAACACCGTTCAAAGTGCGATGACTGTTATCGGCCAACTCGGTGTCGATTACACAACGATTCACGCAGCTGGTGGGCAGGCAATGCTCAAAGCAGGGGCGGCTGGTCTGAAAAAAGGCGCCGCACTTGGCAACGTGCGGCCCGCTAAACTACTAGCGATTACGCAGCTTACGTCGACCAGCGAAGCGCAAATGCAAACCGAACAACTCGTTAATGTCAGCCTACCAGAATCTGTCGCACACTATGCGCAACTCGCACAGAACTCGGATTGCGATGGCGTGGTCTGTTCTGCTCAAGAGGTGCCAACGATTCGCGAACACACCAATGCTGATTTTCTCTGCGTCACACCTGGGATTCGGCCAGCAACAAGCCAAACCAATGATCAAAAACGGGCTGTAACACCACACGAAGCCGCACAAGCTGAGAGCTCGGCGATTGTCGTTGGGCGCCCAATTACGCAAGCTACAAATCCATATCAAGCTTACCAAGCTATCAAATCAGAATGGGAGTCTTTCAAATGACAACAATTGCACACCAAGTCGCACAAGCCTTAATCGATATTCATGCCGTCAGTCTCAGTCCTAACAACCCTTTTACTTGGGCGAGTGGGCTAAGAAGTCCCATCTATTGCGATAACCGTTTAACGATTGGTTATCCAAAAGTCCGCAAGCTCATTGCCAGCAACTTAGCTGCGGCAATCAAAGCGCAATTCCCAGACGTCAAAGTCATCGGCGGAACAGCAACCGCGGGGATTCCCCATGCTGCATGGGTCGCAGCCGAACTCGACTTACCGATGGTTTACATTCGGTCGAAACCGAAAGATCACGGTCAAGGCCGTCAAATCGAAGGACCGTTTAAAGCCGGTCAAAAATTAGTCCTCATTGACGATTTAATTTCAACCGGCGGGAGTGTCTTACAAGCAGCGGCCGCCGCTCAAAAAGAGGGCGCAGAAGTCCTTGGTATTTTTGGCATCTTTTCATACGAACTGGCAGCCGGCCAACAGAATTTCGCAACTGCTAACTTACCACTAACGACCTTATCGAATTTCTCCGCCTTATTAGCGGTCGAAGAAGCCGCTGATAACTTAACTCCAGAACAAGCCACATCACTCAATGAATGGCGCCAAGACCCACAAGCATGGTCAGACGCCCATTAGAATAGCGTGTTAACCGGAAAGTAATGGCTTGCAGAACACGTTTAGCGTGTGCCATCAGCCGCACCAATCAAAGAAGCGTTACCCCAATTCACTTTGGAGTAACGCTTTTTATTAGTCTTGCACAGGTTTGTTACGTAGCTTTTGAACGAGTTGCTCGTCTGGTGTCGTATAAAGTGTTTGTTGCCCTTCGTAAATCACAAACCCTGGTCGCGCACCGTTCGGTTTTTTAATCTTCTTAACCTGAATATAATCAACTGGCACGGCCGCTGATAAGCGCGCCTTCGAGAAGTAGGCCGCTAAGTTGCCGGCTTCTTGAAGCGTATCTTCTGATGGATCTGGGCTATCAATAATCACATGAGACCCGGGAATGTTCTTCACATGCAACCAGATATCAGTTTTATGGGCTTTTTTCAAGGTTAATTGATCATTTTGATAGTTATTCTTGCCAACGAAAATCCGGGTGCCATCACTCGCATAGAAAACTTCAGGTTCACTAATCTTGTAACGTTTCTGCTTCTTGGCACCGGTTTTCTTAGCCTTTAAATAACCTTCAGCCTGTAATTCAGCTTTGATATCCTCTAAATCTTTGGGTTCAGCAATTTCAATTTGCGCCATAATCGTGTTGAAGTAGGCAAGTTCTGCTTCGGTCTTTGCCATTTGTTCATTGACGTAGGCAATTGAATTCCGGAGCTTCTGATATTTCGAGAAATACTTCTGCGCATTTTTTGAAGGGCTAATCTGGTTCGACAAGGTAATCTTAAGCGGTTCGTTATTGTCGTAGAAATTGGGCAACGTGACTTCAGTCATGCCACGTTCGACTTCCCGCAAATAGGTGGTCAAAATTTCACCCTTAATCCGGTAATCATCCGCACTGTCGGCTGCTTTTAACGTTTTTTGTAGTTTTTTCAGTTTCTTTTCATCCTTTTGAATCTCGTTGCGGATGAAGTGGATGAGCGCACCACCTTGTTGCTGCACTCGGTCACGCTGCGCCTTGTGTAAGTAATATTGGTCTAACAGCTCACTCAACGTGTCAAAATGGCTCAGTGTCCCTGTCAGGCTCTCATAAGGGAAGGCCGTGAACCACGACTTCTTGTCACCAACTGTTAACGTTGGTGTCACTTGGTCGAATTGCTTGAAGAAATCAGTCACAACCGCCAAATAATTGTCATGATCCATTAAACGGGTTTGTAGTTCAACGGCACTTTCATGACTCATCCCTTGGAAGTGTTGTTGTAACCATTTGACTTGTTCATCAGCAGCTTCGTTATAATAACTTAACCAATCAAGCGTCTTTAAATCAGTCGTAAAACCATCAACCCCGGTTGCAGCCGGTGGATTAACATAATCGGCGCCAGGCATTAAGAACCGATAACGGTTTTGCGAAACACCGACGTGCCGGATTAAATCGAGAATCTTATTGGTCGCTTGATTAATCAAAATCACATTACTATGGCGGCCCATCAATTCAACGATTAAGCATAGTTGTTGTAAGTCCCCCAGTTCATTCCGTGATTTAAAGGTGAATCTTAGAATCCGATCACTTTCAATTTGCTCGATGTTTTCTAAAATGGCGCCATCTAAATACTTCCGTAAAGACATCGCGAAGTTCGGTGGCGTTGCGGGGTTTGCATAAGGCACCCGCGTCACTTGCACTCGCGCATAAGATGGGTGGGCTGATAGGAGAAGGGGATAGGTCTTACGATTTGCCCGAATCGTTAAGATTACTTCGTTTGGATAAGGTTGTTGAATTTTCGTAATTTTGCCGTCTGCTAAAGTTGTATTTAGCTCATTTACAACGGCGTGGGTCATTAAACCATCAAAGGTCATTATTGCTCACACTCTCTATAATTGAATTGTCTTACTTATTGTAACGGTTTTGCAGTGGAACCTCAAAGAAATTAGTTGTTTGCAATCGCTAACACGACTATTGTATAATACAATTATCAAATTGCTTTATACAATTAAAGGGGGATTTACCGTGCGCTCAACCTCAGCAACGTTTAATCAACTGAATCTATTGTATCAAGAACAAAAGAAACACTGGGCGCTACGACTCGACTTGAAGTTAGCCCAAGTCAACATTCTAATGGCCATTGAACCCGATCAAGAACGCATTTCGCACGCAGAATTAATTACGTTAACCAAACTCGATGCATCGACACTCAGTCGGCAGTTAAATACGATGGCTCAAGAAGGGCTGTTAACAAAAGTGACCGGGGCTGATCCGCGCCAACGCGTTTACGCCTTAACACCGACCGCCAAGACGGCATTAAGTACGTTGCAACAACTTCAAACTGCACTTGAAAATCACATTCAACAAAACTGGAGTACCGATGAACAGCAACTTTTAAAAATCCTACTGAACCGTTATTATCAAAGTTTTAATCGACCATTAAAATGAGACGCCCTATACATTTTTCGGAAAATCGGCATTTTTAGGGGAATTAACCTACCATTTATGATATAGTTATTACCGAATAATAAAAAAGTAGGTGTCACCATGAAAATTGCTGTAGTCACTGATAGTACCGCTTATCTCACAGAACAGCAAGTGAAAGACCATCATCTCTTCGTCGTACCTATTCCGGTTATCCTTGATGGCCAGGTCTATGATGAAGGCGTTGATATAACCACTGAAGAGTTCTATCAAAAATTAAAAACATCCGAAACATTCCCCAGTACATCACAACCACCACTGGGTGAAATGTTAAAACTATACGAAGACCTCGGCAACGAAGGGTATGATGCTGTCATCAGCATCCACCTTGCTAGTACCATCTCTGGGTTTGTCACGACATTGAAAAATGCGGCAAGCACCATCGATAACATCCAGGTTGTCCCATACGATTCAGGGATTACTGTGATGTTAATGGGCTACTTAGCAACGGAAGCGGCCAGAATGGCACGCGACCCAGAAGTGACCGTCGACCAGATTATCGCACGCCTTGACGATCTAAAAAGCACAATGGATGAATGTTTCATTGTTAACGACTTACAAAACTTAGTGCGTGGTGGTCGTTTATCAAACGCATCTGCTTTTATTGGTAGCATGTTGAAGATTAAACCGCTTTTAACGTTTGACGCTGACACTAACAAAATTACGGCATTTGAGAAGGTTCGTTCATTGAAGAAGGCTTACGCCCGCGCTGAACAAATTTTTGCTGAAACAGCCGAACGTGTTGACTATCCATTACGCGCACTAATCATTCACGCTAACGATGAACCAGCAGCGATTGCATGGCGTGATAAGCTTCAAGCAAACTATCCAGACTTACCAATTGATATCAGCTACTTTGGCCCAGTTATCGGGACCCATCTTGGTGAAAAAGCCATTGCACTTGCTTGGATTAAAGATTTTGATAAAGCCTAATTTAAAAGCCTGTCGAACAATTCGACAGGCTTTTTTTGTGACTTATAAGATAGAAACGGGTTCTTCTAAGGTAACCAACTTCGTCCCAATTAGCTTATAAATAACGGATTTAACGGCTACTTTTTGAACAATGTTGAGCGGTTCCTCGTTTAAATTGAATTCATTAACCGTTGATTGCGCGTTAATATTCGCAATTTCGGCATTAAATAACCGCACAAACTGATCATATGCCTTACCAGCGGTGTCGTTTGCCAACGATTGCGAAATCCCTTGTTTAATGACATCGAGCGGGAAGACTAATTTCATAATGCTGACCACAATCAATTCGGCTAAATGATCCCGATTATAGCGTTTCTTTTCCGGTCGTTCAATAATCGCCATTTTGACATAGCTATTAATCATTGTTTTCGTTATTTTAACGTCCAACAAAGGACTCAGTCGTTTATTGACCTCACTAATGACTTGGTCCATATAGAGGTCTAAATCTGGAAATTCAGACCATAATGGTAACCGCAATTGTTGAAAGTCACCCAACCATTTTTCAAATTCTTGTGATTGCATACTGATTAACGCCACCAATCTGTTGATAGTATATTTATTATGCCATAGCAATTATCATTTGTCACTAACATAGAATCGAATTCTATTATCTATTGACTTATAATCTACATTCGCGCTATAATACTCGGCAAATAGAGAAAAAGAGGCGAGAACCATGCAACTTTCCACGATTAAACGACAACAACTGATTTATGAAATATGGAATGCCATTACCCACGGGATTGGTTTTTTCGGTAGTTTAACGTTAGTCATCATGCTCCTGGTCAAAAGCATTCATAAAACACTCTCACCAGTCGCGATTGCTAGTCTAGCAGTGTATGGCGCCACATTACTGCTACTGTATCTCGCTTCGACTTTATTTCACTGCTTAGCATTTACCAAGGCCAAGCGCGTGTTTCAAATATTCGATCATAGCAATATTTTCTTGCTGATTGCTGGTACCTACACGCCATATTGTTTGATTTTTATTGGCCATGCAACAGGAATTAGCTTACTGATTGCAATCTGGACACTAGCGATTGCCGGTATTATAACGCACATTTTGAGCCACGGTCGGTACCAAAAGATTGAAACAACGATTTACGTTGTGATGGGGTGGTTATGTTTATTAGCTGGTAAGACCCTTTATGTCAACCTCAGTCCAGTTGGTTTTTGGCTGTTAGTCAGTGGTGGCGTAGTCTTTACCGTTGGCGCTCTAATTTATAGTTTTCCTAAAATTCCTGGCTTACATTTGATTTGGCACTTTTTCGTAATGCTCGGAACGACCCTGATGTTTTTTTCAATTTACCTCAACATTTAACTTGAAGGAGTACAACTCATATGACAATTAAAATTGTAACGGACTCATCGATTCAACTGACAGCAGACGAACGCGCCAAATATGACATTCACATCGTCCCCTTAACGATTCAACAAGGAAATGAGTCTTTCATTGATGGACAAACCATTACCCGCGCTGAATTTTTAAGTCGCTTACAAAATGCAACGACCGATTTTCCAACAACAAGTCAGCCAACTGTCGGCAGTTTCGTCGATTTATATGATCAATTAGGGGCTGATGGTAGTACGATTCTATCGATTCATTGTACCGGCTTGTTAAGTGGCACAATCGAAGGGGCACACACAGCAGCCCACCAATCAACAAGTGACGTACACGTGATTGATAGTAAAGCAATCGACCGTGGACTTGCTTATCAAGTGGTTGCTGCCGCCCAAGACGTTGAAGCAGGGAAGCCTCTTGATGATATTATCGCGCATCTCGATGACATCCGTCGTAAAACCGAAACCTACGTCTTTTTAGATTCACTTGACGCGCTTCAACGCGGTGGTCGAATTAGTAGAATGGCCGGGCTATTAACGAAAATCATTAAACTCAAGGTAATTGTGCGCTTAACAGATACGGAATTAGAAGTCGTCGCAAAGGGGCGGGGACTAAAAGCTTTTACAAAAGAACTCAACAATATCCGTGAATACTTAGCCACCCAAGACGTTGCGGAAATCGGCATCTCACACGTCGGAATCACGGATGAACTATCCGCTAAGATCCAAGCAACGCTTGAAGAAACACAGCCCCATGTGCCTTATACAGTCGCACTAACCAGCCCGGTCATTATGAGTCACGTTGGCCTAGGGGCGTTTGGTATTTTCTATCGGACAAAATAACAGCTGACAAGAACGTCTCATTCGAGGCGTTCTTTTTTATTGCCCCTTAAAATTGCGCAAAATCTAGTTGCGTTATTTCAAAGAATCGTTTATATTAGAATGAACGTTCTAATAAGAGAGGAGCATCCAGATGCGGACAAAAACATTTGAATCACCGGTTGTCTTAGACAAAGCCATGCTTGTCTTTTGGCAACAAGGCTATGAGAATACCTCAATGCAAAACCTAGTTGATGCAATGGGGATTCACCGGCGCAGTATTTACGATACATTCGGCGATAAACATGAACTGTTTATCCAAGTACTAGCACATTATCGTGACCAAATTAACGAGCGTTTCGAGCAAGTACTGGCAACGCATACCGATTTAAGGTCGCGCTTAACAGCCATTTTTGAAATATTTATTGACCATCCGGATAACCAACCAGCCGGCTGCTTAGTGGTGAATACCGCGGCAACGTTAAATTCATTAGAACCAGACATCCAAACGCTGATTCAGCATTATTTAACCCAAGAAAAAGCACTGTTGCAGGCATTACTGATTGCCGGCCAGGCCGAACTAGAACCGTCTGTTGCAATTGATCTTTTAGCTGCATCGCTTCAAAGTGCGCTCATTGGTATCCGGGTCATGGCTAAAGTGAACCCAGATTCAACTACGCTAACAGCAATTGTGCAACAAACTCTACAAACACTCCCGTGGAAAGAGGTTTTCTAATATGAAAGCAGCTCAAATTAAAAAATATAATCAAACACTAGCTGTCACGATTCAAGAAATTGATCGCCCACAACCGCTAGCCAATGAAGTACTCGTCAAAGTCGCCTATGCAGCGGTGAATCCATTGGATCCAATGAATATCCGCGGCGATACTAAATTAATGCAAAACTATGCTTTACCACTGACTTTAGGTAATGAAATTGCCGGTGAAATCACAGCGATTGGAACAGACGTCACTGATTTCAAAGTCGGGGATCAAGTCTATGCGCGTTTACCATTGGCTAAAATCGGTGGCTTTGCTGAATATGTCGCGGTTACCACCGATGCAATCTGGTACACGCCAAAGGATTTATCGCTACGTGAAGCCGTTGCAATCCCACTGACTGGCTTAACGGCTTATCAGGGGCTATTTGAGGAATTGGCAGCCCAATCGAACCGAACGCTGTTTATCCCTGGTGGTTCAGGCGGTTTCGGTCAAATAGCCGTCCCAATCGCAAAATCACTAGGCTTAACCGTGATTGTTTCAGGCAATGCAGCCGCGCGAGATCACATTTTGAATTTGGGTGCTGACCAATATATCGATTACAAAACAACCGATTACTGGGAAGTTTTAGATCAAATCGATTACGTGATTGATACACGCGGTGGAGCAGATATTGAACGTGAAATGGCGATTATGAAGCCGGGCGGGCGGATTTTAAGCTTGATTGCCGGTCCAAACAAACAATTCGCTAAACAATTGCAATTACCATTTTGGAAGCAACTCTTATTCTCGTTGGCCGGGCGGAAATGGGATCGCCTCGCTAAAAAAGCGGGCGTTGAATATCGCTTTATTTTCGTTCGTTCAGATGGTGCCCAACTCAAAAAAATCACTGAAATTGTTGAACAACAAGCGATTGTACTAGCCATCGATCCGCATCAATTCGATTTAGCACACGTTAAAGAGGCACTAGAACTTGTTGCTCACGGCCATCCAACTGGTAAAGTGGTGATTAAGGTTCAAGCGGGCTAATCAAGATGACTTATCTAACAACCCCCAACCAATTTATTCAAGATCAACAAGGCCAACGGTTTGCTTACCGCGAAGTGGGTACCGGTCGCGGCTTACCACTTGTTTTATTGAATCACTTATCAGCCACTTTAGATAACTGGGACCCTGCATTAATTGACCTGATCAGTCAGCAACGACGCGTGATTGTCTTTAATAATCGTGGTGTTGGTTTCTCGGATGGCAAAGTCCCCACGACGATTGAGCAAATGGTAGCTGATTGTTATGCTTTTATAACAGCTATGCAGCTCACTCAATTCGATTTACTTGGATTATCGATGGGTGGTTTTGTTGCACAGGCCTTCACTTTAAAATACTCCTCAAGTGTTAATCACTTAATTTTAGTCGGAACAGGTCCCCAGGGTGACTCAGAAATCGCCAAAGTGGGGCGCATAACAACTTTTGACTTAATTCGGTCCTTCTTAACGCATAGAGACGTTAAGGAATACCTCTTCTTCACCAGAACGCCCCAAGGCAAACAGGCTGGTAAAGCGTTCATTAACCGGTTAAAACAGCGTGAAATTGTTGAAGATAAAGCCATTACGTTAGCCGCTTATCGTCGTCAATTAATGGCAATTAAACAGTATGCGCACGATCAACCGGCAAACCTGGCACAAATTAACCAACCAACATTGATTGTCAACGGCGATCACGATCGAATGGCACCTGTTAATGGTTCATATGAATTACATGAACGGATTTTAAATTCCCAATTAAAACTTTACCCAGATGCTGGTCATATGGCGTTATTCCAAAATCCAAATGACTTTGCAGCTTTGTTGGCTCAGTTTTTAAATCACTAATTACAGAAGCGTCATTTTAATATGGCGCTTTTTTGCTGCGCTTAAACGCTGGTGACGAGTGGGTAGGCTTAGTTAATTTTTTAAATCTATTTTAGTTTACATAATATATATTATGCGAAGAAACGCTTATCCCTTAAAAGAGCGCTAAAATAACCACTTATTATCCAACATCATTCAATTGATTTGATGAACCGCACTTAATGCGTTTGTTTTTTACACTGCACGATTCATAAACTATTACAAGTTACTCAACGCCAATATGATGAATCAAACTGACTGGCCAACCGATATCGCCAAACTTAACTTTAAATTCAGAATTCATCTAAGCTCAGGCACAAATCCGTGATTAATCTGACGATTATGGCAGATTTTAATTGGTAAATACGCATATTAACACATCTTAGCCTTAAAACTCACATATCAAATCGTTAAAAAAGGCCTTAAACGTTGATATACCAACTTTTAAACGGAATAAGGATCTTTAGGTTGCTATGCAGATAGTCGAATAAGACCATCTGATCATCAGTTTGCGGAACGGTTTGCAATACAAGTGTTGTTAAAATTATGGTTTTAACAACACTTGTAGTATTCTCACCTCATTTTTGCTAAACTATCTTTAAACTGTTAATTAAGGAGTCTTCCATCATGGATCAACAACGTTACTTAGAACTCTGCGAAAAGCAACTCGCCAATCTTCCGGATTACATTCGTAAATTCTACATTAACCGCCAGGCAAACGCCTACTCTTCTGCAACGCTCTATCAATACTTACAAGAATACGTTCGCTTTTTCACCTGGTTAGTTGATGAACAGATCGTCGCGGTCCCCTCTATCGACCAGATGCCACTGACCGCACTCGAAAAAATGAAACTCGAAGATATTGAGCTCTACAAGATTTTTCTAATGAATAAGCGTAAACAAAATAACCATAAGCTCTCCTTTCAAGCCGTTAACCGCTCGATTAACGCATTAAATGCGCTCTGGTACTTCTTAACCATTGAAGCCGAACAAGCTGATGGTGAGCCTTATTTTTACCGAAACGTCATGAAGAAGGTGAAACTACTTAAAGCTTCAGAAACAATGGCGACACGTTCACGACACATCAGCAAACAACTGCTGACCGGTGAAAAGAAACACGACTTCATCACCTTCATGCAAGTTGATTACCCTAACTTGCTTTCTAATCGCCAACTGGCATCATACAAGCAAAATTGCGAACGCGATATTGCCATCTGTGTACTGGCGCTGGCAACGGGCATCCGACTATCAGAGTTGGCCCAAGCCAACATCAACGATTTGAATCTTGAACAACTTACAATTACCGTGATCCGTAAAGGCGGACAGCAAGATACTGTCCCAATTGCTCCGTGGAGTTTACCTTTTTTAAGGGATTACTGCCAGATTCGTAAATCACGCTATCTAAAAGAAGATAATGAACAAGCCTTATTTGTCAGTCGCTATCGTGGCAGCGCCAAGCGTATGAGCAACTATGCCATTGAAAAGTTAGTCGCGAAGTATTCTGAAGCATTTGGCGTGCGTCTCACACCACACAAGTTCCGCCATACACTTGCCACTGATCTCATGGCGGCAACTCATAGTGAAACAATTGTTGCGACCCAACTAGGCCAAACGACCACGCAAGCTACTCACTTATATACGCACGTCGTTGCTGATGAACAACGCTCGGCAATGGACCAGCTTGAATAGCCACTATTAGTGCTCTTCTTGGCAACGATTATCAACGTCGTTCTAACAGTCATTTGGTTTACATCAATTCGTCGATTTACACATTGCTTGACTTATACCAGCTATCGAGTATACTGAAAGCGTTCCTAAAAATTAAATGTTAACCATCGCAAAGGGGAGCCATTGGCTGAGAGTGATTTTAATCAGACCCTTCGAACCTGTTTGTTAAGACAAGCGTAGGAATTGTGATGGAGTTGAAATGATAACTCCTTTTTTGTGTTGGTTGAACAAGAAAAGGGGTTATTTTTATGCAACATCAGCGTCTATTGATTCAAATTGAAGGGGCAATCATCGCGGCATTTGCCGTGGCATTGGAATACATCCCCCATACAGCGGGGCCTTCCGCAATCGAAGTCTCCTTTGGGATTATCCCTATTGTAATCTACAGTTTACGCCGTGGTGCCATTCCTGGAATGGTCTCCGGCTTAATCTGGGGTCTACTAGACTTAATCTTACGTGGATTAGGAAACGGTAGTGTCTTGAACGTATGGCAAGGATTGCTAGAATTTACCATTGCCTTCATGGTTGTTGGTTTAGCAGGTATCTTACAACGACCTATTCAAGCAAGTATTCAAAATCATACAAAAGTCAAAACGATGACCCTTTTATGGATGGCCGCATTTTTTGGTACTTTTGCAAAATACTTCTGCCACTTCTTAGCCGGTGCCGTTTATTGGGGCTCATACGCTCCCAAAGGTATGAATGCTTGGCTATACTCGCTCACTGTTAACGGTGGCAGCTTTATCGCTAGCTTCATTCTAACCGGCATCGTTCTATGTATTTGTTTAGCCATGGTGCCTAAGTTATATTTACCAAAAGACATGGTTTTACACGTACAATCTGAAAAATAAACAAAAAAAGAGCCGTATTAACACTTGAATGGTGTTAATACGGCTCTTTTTAATTCCCTTAACGATCCGTTCTAGCTCGTAATGCATATAAGATTGAAACTGTATCGACAACCTCTTGGAATAAAGCCCCCACTAATGCTGGAACAATCCCGGTGCTGGCAATCAACATTAACCCAATACAGATTGCAATCCCAATCAAAACCGCCTGGCGAGCAACGCGCATCGTGTCACGCGCGATTTGAACGGCACGACTAACCCGTCCTAAATCATCTTTTAGAATCACCACATCCGCTGATTCACTTGCGGCTGTTGCGCCATGGGCCCCCATCGCAATCCCGACATCAGCACTTGCCAGTGACGGTGCATCGTTGACCCCATCACCAACCATAATTAGTGGGCGTTGGTCTTGCGGTACTTGTTCAATTAAATGAATCTTATCGACTGGCAGACAGCCTGCATGGACGTCATCAATTCCGACTTGTTCCGCAATCTGGTGCGCAGTTGTCGCTTGATCGCCTGTCAACATCATCAAACGCGTAATCCCCAGTTGATGGAGCGTCTGCATCGTGGCCGGTGCTTCTGGTCGTAAATGATCGATAAACGTAATGTACCCCGCATATTGATCATTGATCGCAACGTAAACAGTGGTTTGTTCTTGCAGAGGCTGTTGCGCATCTGGCGTCACGAATTGATGTTTCCCAACACGAACCGTTTGTCCAGACGACAGCGTCGCAACTACCCCAGCGCCCGTTGCTTCTTTTAATGTTTCAATTGGTTGTAATTGTTCTACCTGTGCCGCTTTAACAAGTGACCGTGCTAAAATATGCGAAGATTCTTGCTCCGCACTAGCCGCCAATTGCAATAAATCGGTTGGTGCGATACCAATCACTGACACAACTTGGTCAACCGTCAATTGACCATTCGTAATTGTTCCAGTTTTATCAAACGCTGCTGATTTAGCAGACGCTAATTTTTCAATTGTTGTGCCAGCCTTGACAATAATCCCGTTTCGACTAGCACGACTCATCCCTGAGATTAACGCGATAGGCGCTGCCAATATTAATGGGCACGGCGAAGCCACGACAAGCACTTCTGCAAACCGTACTGGATCCTTAGATAACCACCAAGCTACTCCAGCAATCACATACGCAACTAATGTAAATGGCACGGCATATCGATCAGCTAAGCGCACAAAATGCGCTGGTTGTGCCGCAGAGGTCTCTACAAGCCGTACAATTGCTTGATATTGGCTATTAACGGCTAATTGGTCAACTTGCATGGTAACCGACGTATCGCCGTTCACAGAGCCTGATATGAGCTCATCATTTAGTGCTTTTTCAACGGGGCGTGATTCACCCGTTAACGATGATTCATCGAATAAAGCACTTCCTGCAATAATATGCCCATCAACAGGGACCAATTCGCCAGGTTTAATAATCACTTGATCACCAACTTGAAGCTTATCGACTGAAACATCTTCGACCGCATCATTAACAAGGCGATGCGCTGTTTGCGGAGAATTATCAAGTAATGTCTTTAACTCACGGCCTGCTTTATGCGCTGCATAGTCTTCCAATGAGTCGCCACCAGTTAACATGACCAAGACCATTAATGCTGCCCAATATTCACCGACTGCTAACGTCGCAATAATAGCGGTAATCGCTAATAGATCCACCCCGTATTGACCAGATTTTAGCGTTTTAATCATCTCAATAAACATCGAGAGCGCTACTAAGCTCCCCGCTAAACTCACTAAAATCTGTGCCCACAATGGCTCATGTAGCAAAAACGCCAAGCATAGCGCAATCACACCCACACTAATTGTTAAGGCAAACTTGATGGTATGTTTCATCGTCAATCGCTCCTTCTTGTGAATTCATTTACATTATAACACATTTTTAGTTAGATTAGAATAATTCCAATCTGGCGGCACACAAAAAAAGCCCCCCAAATTAATGAGGGGTCTTTTTTGCAGATAGTTGGTTTATAATAGCAGTCTGCACGGCAGTCATCGCTGCTAATAATAGAGTCATTCGTTTTATCACGGGTGATGTTTTTTTTTGATTAGAGAGTGCTTTTTCAGTTTTATGAATAATCGATTCAATCGGGGCTTGTGCCTCGACTAAGGCTTCGACTGTTATGTCTGTGTGCCCGTTCAATAAATCACGACCAACTTCTAATGCGTAAAGCCTATTTTTTAATAAAGTAAATTGAGCCGAACCCGCTACAAACTGCAGCTGACTCTTTTGGCAATTTCGAATTGTCGCTTCAATCACTTGAATTGCATCAATGCTTTCCTCGGTCATTTACCTATCCTCCTAATAAAAAAATAAAGCCCCGAAGGACTTTATTATTAATCGTTATTAAAATGCTTCTGTTAATTGTGGAACCACTTGTTTCTTACGTGAAACAACACCGGCTAATTGTGCACGATGGTTGTTCAATTTTACGTTGAATGCTTTTTCAAAGGCTTCTGCTGGTTCACCGATAACAAGCGCTTCTGAGTTACTGTTTAAGATGTCAGTAATCAAAAGTACGAATAAGTCGTAACCATTAGCTTTATTGTCTGCTTCGATAGCAGCTTCAAAAGCAGCTTGGCGTTTGAAGACCGCTTCGATATCAACTGTATTCACTTGATCGATACGCACTTTTTTACCAGCCATATCGAATGTTTTAGCATCTGCTTCAATTAATTCAGCTTCGCTCTTATCATCTAAGTTAGTGCCCGCTTTTAACATTTCAAGACCATATGATTCGAAATCAATATCAGCAATTTCAGCCAATGTCTTAATCGCAATCCGATCTTTTTCAGTTGTTGTAGGTGATTTCATCAACAACGTATCTGAAATGATAGCACTCATCATTAAACCAGCTAATTGAGCTGGAATTTCAACTTTGTTTTCGTTGAACATTGATAATAAAATTGTGCTGGTACAGCCAACTGGTTCAGCGCGGTAGAATAATGGGCTGACTGTTTCGAAGTTTGCAATTCGATGATGATCAACAACGTGCGTCACTGTTAAATCTTTGATATCGGCAACACTTTGTTGGCTTTCGTTATGATCAACCAACATCACACTGTCAACTTCACTGCTTGCTTCTTTAATGATGCGAGGGGTTGCTGCTGCAAAATGACGCAATGCATAGCTTGTTTCTTCATTAGGTTCACCTAGCGCAACGGCTTCTACGTCGTTTCCTAGTTGTTGTTGAAGATAAGCAAACGCCATTGCCGCAACAATTGCGTCTGTATCTGGGTTTTGGTGACCGAATACTAATTCTTTACTCATATTTATACAGACCTTCCTTTTAAAAAAATAACATCCTAATTATACCAAAAATATTAGACGATTCTACGGTTTTGCTCTCTAATCCGTGTTAAATAATCTTTTTCTTCTAAATAATGGTCGAATTCACGGAAAAAGCTATTAATCCGTGGAATATCTTCCTTTTCCTTGCGGAAGACAAAAGCTAATTCGAACTGAATGGCCGGATCAAATTGAACCGCGTTTCCCTTAAGTCCCAAATTATGTGCTTCATAAAAACTCTTTGGTAAAGCTGTACTTAATTCAGTTGCTTCAGCAAAACGCATGATTTCAAATGGTGATGTGAATTGAGCCGCACTCACTGGACGATCAACCAATTGATTCTTATAGGCTTCACTGATGAATTGATTTAAATAGTATTCATCTGGGTATGTCACCCATTTATTATCTAATGTATCTTTAAAACGGATCTTCTTACGCGTCTTTAAAGCAGGATCTTGGCTGATAAAGAGTAAGCGTTCATCCACAATCTTATGTGACTTATAAGGTTTCCAGTTCTTAATGCTGTCATCTGGCAAATACATAATGGCAATATCAATTTTATTATTTTCAAGTCGGTCCCAGATTTCTTTCCGAGTCAATAAGTGCATGCTGACTTCGATGTCAGGAAATTGTTTATAGTATTGAATTAAGAAGGATTGGATAACACTGATTTCCATCGATGCTAAAATCCCAATATTAATCTTACCGCGCGTCGCACTCGTTGAACTTTGAATTTTATCCATCGCAGTATTTAATAAATCATGAATCTGATGGGTAGCATCCAACATCGTCCGACCAGCATCCGAAATATGTAACTTCTTGCCGACTGAATAAAATAAAGGCGCGCCGACTATCCGTTCTAATTTTTTAATCTGTTGGGTTAAAGCAGGTTGCGTGATACCGAGTAGTTGTGCCGCTTGGGTATAATTCATCGTTTCCGCTAACTGTAGGAAATAGGTTAATGTTTTAGAGGGGAAGATATTTTCTTGTCTTGTTTTCATTTTCAAATCTCCGTTCTTTAGTTTACGCCTATCATTATAATAATAAAGATATAAAAAAAGAGCAACCCCTTTCGTTGCTCATTCTTATTAAAGGCTTAAAATTTTCTTATGTTAGCGTTGCTGCTTTGGATAGTCTGCTGTATGCAATAGACGCTCCGCATTGACAACGCGATCGTGGGTCGGTGGTTCAATCCCCGCTAACGGATATTTAATCCCCATCTTTTCGTATTTCACGATTCCCATCGTATGGTAGGGCAACACTTCGACTCGGTCAACATTGTTTAACGTTTGAATATAATCCCCTAGACGAGTGAGATACTCATCGTAATCCGTCCGTTCTGGAATCAAGACGTGCCGAATCCACATATGATGACCATGATTTGACATATATTCAATCATTTCCAAAATATGTTCGTTAGAAAAGCCGGTTAACTTTTTGTGCCCCGCTGGATCAATATGCTTAATATCGACCATTGAAAGATCGGTATATTTCATCAATTCTTTGAATTTACTAAAGAAGGGTTCTTTATACGTAAACGGCTGCCCACAAGTATCCAAACAGGTATTAATCCCTTGTGCCTTACACTTTTTAAATAAATCAATTAAAAAATCAATTTGAATTAAGGATTCACCACCGCTACAGGTAATTCCGCCATCTTTACCCCAGAAGGCCTTATATGGCAGTGCCTTTGCGATTAATTCGTCTGCGGTATAAGCTTCTCCGCTACCAATATTCCACGTATCTGGATTATGACAGAATTCGCAACGCATGCGACAGCCTTGTAAAAAGGCGACAAACCGAATTCCGGGACCATCCACTGAACCAAATGTTTCAATCGAATGAACATATCCAATTGGCACCTCTGGTGTTATCGGGGTTTCTGGAACAACATTTTCAGTTGATAACCGTGTTGTAAATTTAATTGCCATTTCACTTTCACCTCTTAAAAGAAAAGCTATGCTTTCTGGTAAAGTCGTTAATTCGCGTTAACGACCTTACCAGAAAGCGGATATTGCTATCCACTTTCGTTAGATTACATTTCGTCAAAGAACGTTCTTGAGATAACGTCGTCTTGTTGTTCCTTCGTTAAATCAGCGAAGTAGACACAATAACCTGAAACCCGAACCGTTAATGTTGGGTATTCTTCTGGATGTTGTTGTGCATCCATTAAGGTTTGCTTATTGAAGACGTTGATATTTAAATGCATCCCTTGATTAATCATGTAACCATCGACCATGTTCACAAGCGCGTCTTTACGTGCTTCATCATCATGCCCTAATGTATTTGGTGTGACACCAAACGTATTTGAAATCCCATCAGTTGCATAACGGTATGGAATCTTCGCAGTTGAAAGTAATGATGCTAAAGCACCGTTCTTTTCAGCACCGTATGCTGGGTTAGCACCTGGTGAGAATGGTTCGCCAGCTTGACGACCATTTGGTGTTGTCCCAGTATTCTTACCATACACAACATTTGATGTGATTGTTAAAACAGATGTTGATAATTTTGAGCCACGATATAAATGATGCGTATTCATCTTCGTATAGAAAGTCTTCACTAACCATTTAGCGATATCGTCAGCGCGGTCGTCATTGTTCCCATAACGTGGATAGTCTGGATTTTGCGCTTCGAAATCGACTGCCATACCGTCTTCATCACGGATAACTTTAACTTGGCCGTATTTAATCGCTGAGATTGAATCAACCGCATGTGATAGACCAGAAATACCAGTCGCAAATGTCCGGTCTAAACGACTATTCTTCAATGCCAATTGTGCTGATTCATAGTAATACTTATCATGCATGTAGTGGATGGTGTTTAAAGCATTAACGTAAACGTCTGCTAACCAATCTAACATCTTATCGTATTTACCCATGAATTCTTTGTAATCAATGATTTCACTTGTAATTGGTTGATAAGCTGGGCCGACTTGAGCTTTGCCTAATTCATCGATCCCGCCGTTAATTGCGTAAAGGATTGTCTTAGCCAAGTTAGCACGCGCACCAAAATATTGAACGCCGTCTGCAATTGGTTGTGCAGAAACACAGCATGCAATCCCATAATAGTCACTCCCCCATTCATTACGCATCAAATCATCGTTTTCGTATTGAATCGTTGAACTCTTAATTGAAACTTCTGTTGCATAGCGCTTGAAACCTTCTGGTAAGCGATCTGACCAAAGTAAGGTGATATTAGGTTCTGGAGCAGCACCCATATTTTCCAATGTCTTCAAGACACGGAAGGCAGTCTTAGTGACATGATGACGACCATCCATACCAATCCCACACATTGATAATGTTGCCCAGATTGGATCACCTGAGAATAATGAATTATAATCTTCTGTCCGAATGAAACGAACCATCCGTAACTTCATGACAAAATGGTCAACCATTTCTTGCGCTTCAGCTTCTGTAATTAAGCCCCGCTCTAAATCACGTTGGATAAAGATATCCATCGTTGTATCAATCCGGCCAACTGACATCGCAGCCCCGTTTTGTGTCTTAATAGCGGCTAAGTAACCGAAGTAAATCCATTGAATTGCTTCTTGGGCATTCTTAGCAGGTCTTGAAATATCAAAGCCATAGCTAGCAGCCATTTTCTTCATATCTTGTAAAGCACGATATTGTTCATTGATTTCTTCACGAAGACGAATGACATCGTCTGTCATTTCACCGTCGCCAACACCATTAAAGTCACGGACTTTTTCTTCAGCTAAACGATCAATCCCATAGACTGCAATCCGTGGTAAGTCAGGAATAATCCGACCACGTGCATAGGCATCTGGAAGGCCCGTAATAATCTTGTAGTGACGTGCTTTACGCATGTCTGGTGTATAAGCATCAAAAACACCTTGATTATGTGTCTTGCGGTATTCGTTAAAAATCTTGTGTTGTTCTGGATCAGTCTTAAAGCCATATGCTTCCAAGGCATCTTCGGCCATCCGAATCCCACCAAATGGCATGAATGCGCGTTTTAATGGGGCATCAGTTTGTAATCCAACAATCTTTTCAAGATCCTTGTTTAAATAACCAGGGCCGTGTGACGTAACTGTTGCAGGATTATCATTGTCTGCGGCTAAAACACCACCTGCTTCACGTTCTTGTTTCTTCAATTCCATTAGTTGATCATTTAACGTTGTTGTTGCTTCGGTTGGACCAGCTAAGAAACTTTCATCACCGTCATAGGCAGTAAAGTTTTGTTGGATGAAATCACGAATATCAATTTCATCTTGCCAGTCACCTTTGTTAAAGCCGCCCCAATAGTCGGCTAAGTTAATTTTTTCGGTTTTTACCATGTGGATTACCTCCATTAGTCAAGTGTTATTTATCACAGTTTTCACAAATTTAGTATAACACATCACATAGTTTATGCAAGCCCTTTCTTTTTGATTGTTTAGAAACTCTTAAACTCTTTTGAAAGATTGATTTATAGCTATTTATCTACTTAAAATATTTTTATAACCCCACCATTTAAATTGTGCAAAACTTATTTTGCTGTTATAGTACAAAACCAAAAAAATCCGCATCTTATGTATAACAGAAAAAAGCAAGTCATCACATAGATGACTTGCTTTTTTATTATTTTGACTCGTCTTCATTTTTAACTGGAATAGTCGTTTGAACAAATGCCGGTTGTCCAACTTCATCAACATCCATCACAAAACTACCGTTCGAATAACGGTCGGCAGTTGCATGTTGATAAGGGTTAATTGCAATCACTTCTTGCTGATCAGTATGAATCAGTAACTCGCTTGCCTGCTCAACACTAACCATTGCTGCTACCCGATGTGGTTCTTTCTTCAATTCACGGAGAATTAAGACCCCACGACGCGCACGACTTGTTAAACCAACCTCACTTAAGAGCATCCGTTTAAAGGCGCCCCGTTGCGTCATAATGGCAACGGCTGCATGTTTATCTTCTGGATGATATAACGTAAAGCCGGTGACAACATCCCCATCTTTGAGATCCATTAATTTGACCCCACTGGCCTTAGCACCTGATACAGAGACTTCAGATAAGGTAAAACTCAATCCATAACCTTTATAGCTAGCACTAAAGACGGCTAGCCCTTCATCACTTGGAATCCAGTTCACGTTTGTCACATGAGCATCTGCATGCAACTTAATAAAGTCTTGTGCCTTAGAACGATATGTTCGACTTGGCAAGAGGTCAGAGAAGGCAGTTTGTTTAATATAGCCATCATCCGTCCCAATCACAAAATAGCCAGCCTGTTCATTTGGCTTAAAGGCAAATGCTGCAATAATCGCTTCATCAGCCGCCAAACCAATCGATTGCGAAATATGTTCGCCCATTTCCTTCCATTTCAAATCAGCAATTTCATGAACTGGTCGTTGAATTAAATGTCCGTAATTGGTGAACATCATCAATTGATCTAAGGTTTGTAGTGGCTTTTGTAAAATGGCAAAATCGCCGTCTTTCAAACCGCTGTCGGCCCCTTCAGATGCTTGATACGAGCGCAAACTACTACGTTTCAAGTAGCCGTCATGGCTAACTGCAACCATGACGGTTTCGTCAACAACAGTCACACTTGTATCAATTTCAAGCGTCTCAATTTGTGCTTCAATTTCAGTTTTTCGGTCACTCCGATAAGTTTTGACCATTGCTTTTAACTGCGCCTTAATCACCCGTGTAAGTGCTTTTGGATCACCAAGAATCATCCGGTATTCCTTAATCGCTGCATCAAGTTCAGCTGATTCTTGTTCCAAAGCAGTCACATCGGTATTCGTTAACCGGTATAATTGCAGTGAAACAATCGCTTCAGCTTGGGCTTCTGTGAAGGCGTAGCTTGCCACTAAATTATCTTTAGCGTCTTTTTTATTCTTGCTACCACGAATCGTCGCAATCACTTGATCTAAAATCGAGAGCGCCTTGATTAGCCCTGCGACAATGTGCTGACGATCCAATGCCTTTTGTAAGGTATATTTTGTCCGCCGAATCACGACTTCTTCTTGATGTTCCAAGTAGGCATGGAGGATTTCTAATAAGCCAACCTGTTTAGGTTGCATATGCGAGATGGCGACCATATTAAAGTTATATGTGATTTGCAGATCCGTATTTTTGAACAGATAATTCAAGATCCCTTGACTATCCGCTTGCTTTTTCAATTCAACAACGACTGATAAGCCCATCCGATCACTTTCATCTCGTACTTCAGCAATCCCATCGACCTTCTTTAAAACGCGTAATTCATCAATCTTCTTGACCATCATAGCCTTGTTGACTTCATAAGGAATTTCGCTAATCACGATTTGTTCCCGATTGCCGCGTAATTGTTGGATGCTGGTTTTTGCCCGGACGACAACTCGACCGCGACCAGTTTCATAGGCTTTCTTAATCCCATCGACCCCTTGTAAGATCCCACCAGTTGGGAAATCAGGTCCTTTGATGAAGGTCATCATTTTTTCTAACGTTGCATCGGGATGATCCAATAGATAGACCAAGCCATCAGTCACTTCACCTAAATTATGTGGCGGAATTTCAGTCGCGTACCCAGCTGAAATCCCAGTTGCCCCATTCACTAAGAGGTTTGGGAACCGAGCTGGTAAAACAGTGGGTTCTTCAGCGGTATCATCGAAGTTTAAAACGAAATCAACCGTCTTTTTATCGATGTCCTTGAGCATTTCACCAGCAATCTTACTTAAGCGTGCCTCAGTATACCGCATTGCTGCTGGTGGATCCCCATCCATTGACCCATTATTCCCATGCATTTCAATCAGTGGTTCACGTAATTTCCAGTCCTGACTTAACCGGACCATCGCTTCATAAATTGAACTATCCCCATGCGGATGGAAATTCCCCATGACATTCCCGACAGACTTCGCTGACTTCCGGAACCCTTTATCATAAGTATTCCCATCGATGGACATTGCGTATAAAATTCGCCGTTGAACGGGTTTTAACCCATCGCGAATATCTGGTAACGCCCGCTCTTGAATGATGTATTTTGAATAGCGGCCAAAGCGGTCGCCCATGACTTCTTCAAGCGTTAGCTCTTGAATTTTTTGTGCTTCATCAGCCAAATTTAATCACTCACTTTTCTATTCGTCTAATTGGTCAAATAAATCCACTTCAGCGCTTGAAGTTGTCGGTGCTGGTTGACCATTCGTTGTATCTAAGATGCTACCATCTTCAGCCATTGTGAACTTAACGTTTTCTTCAATCCACTTCCGACGTGGTTCAACTTTATCGCCCATCAACGTTGTGACGCGGCGTTCAGCTAAGGCTGCATCATCAATCCGCACCCGAATTAACGTCCGACTCGTTGGATCCATTGTGGTATCCCAAAGTTGATCAGCATTCATTTCACCCAACCCTTTGAAACGTTGTTGACTGTAGCCTTTACCCATTTCTTTAGCGACGACTTTCAATTCATCATCAGTCCAAGCATAGGCAATCTTCGTTTTTGCCCCAGCACCTTTTTGGAGCTTATACAATGGTGGCAAGGCAATGTAGACTTTTCCGGCTTCAATTAACGGCCGCATATAGCGGTAGAAGAAGGTTAACAACAAAATTTGAATATGGGCCCCATCGGTATCCGCATCGGTCATGATGATGACTTTATCGTAATTGCTGTCTTCAAGTTTGAATTCAGCCCCGACTCCGGCCCCAATCGTGTAAATCATCGTGTTGATTTCTTCATTTTTTAGAATTTCTTGTAATTTCGCTTTTTGGGTATTTAAAACTTTGCCCCGCAATGGCAAAATTGCTTGGAATTTCCGATCGCGCCCTTGCTTAGCAGAACCCCCAGCAGAATCCCCTTCGACCAAGTACAATTCATTCTTCGCCGCATTTTTCGATTGCGCTGGTGTTAGCTTCCCAGATAATAAGCCATCGGATTTCTTCTTTTTCTTACCATTTCGACTTTGTTCACGTGCTTTACGCGCAGCTTCACGTGCTTCGCGTGCTTTTAATGATTTACGCACTAAGGCTTGCGCAAATTCACCATTTTCAAGTAAGAAAAAGCTCATTTGTTCATAAACCAAACTATCGACAGCTGTCCGCGCTTGTGGCGAGCCTAGCTTACCCTTGGTTTGCCCTTCAAATTGCAAGAGTTCTTCTGGAATCCGGACAGACAAGACGGCACTAAGACCTTCACGTACGTCGGAGCCTTCCATGTTTTTATCCCGTTCTTTGAGCAAGTTTACCTTGCGGGCGTAATCGTTAAAAGCTTTGGTTAAGCCGGCTTTCATCCCAGCTTCATGGGTCCCACCATCACCTGTCCGGACATTATTCACAAATGACATGATGTTTTCGGAGTAGCCATCGTTATATTGACCCGCAAATTCGACTTCAATGTCTTCTTTGGTGCCTTCGAAATATAACTTATTACCAATCGTATCTTTATCTTCGTTCAAATAATCGACAAATGATTGAATCCCTTCTGGGTAATGGAAGACATCTTCACGTGCTGGCTCAGCGCGTAAATCGGTCAACGTAATCTTGACATCTTTGAGTAAAAAGGCAGATTCGCGTAATCGTTCTGCTAAGGTATTGTAGTTATAAGTAGTCGTTTGAAAAATTGTCCCATCTGGCTTAAACGTAATTAACGTGCCGTTTGGTTCTTTAGCTTTGCCAACTTTTTTCAAGGTACCAACCGGGTGGCCCCCATTTTCAAAGCGTTCTTCGTAGGCAACACCATCACGCACAACGCGGACGGTCAACCATTCGGATAAGGCATTGACGACACTCGCGCCAACCCCATGCAAACCGCCGGATGTTTTATAACTGTTTTGGGTAAATTTCCCACCTGCGTGAAGCACTGTCAAAATAACTTCAATCGTAGGAATCCCAGATTGGTGCATCCCAGTCGGCATCCCACGACCATGATCACGGACACTAATACTATTATCCGCGCCAATTACGACGTTGATTTCTGAACCAAAACCAGCCAAGGCTTCATCGACAGCGTTATCGACAATTTCGTACACCAAATGGTGCAAGCCGCGACCGTCAGTTGAGCCAATGTACATGCCAGGCCGTTTTCGAACTGCTTCTAGACCTTCTAAGACCTGAATCGAATTATCATTATAATCTTGTTTTTGATTTGGCATTCAAGTATGACTCCTTTGTTTAAAAATGAACAGATAAGGTATATTATCAACAAGTTTGGATGATTTTACAATCAAAAATTTAAAATTTCTTGCCAATACAAATGTATGTTCGTATTCACCTATTCTAACATACAATATTCCTTTTCCCTTGTCAAAATGCTAAAATAGGGGAAATAAATGCCACAAATAGGAGTTTTTGTCATGAAACTTAGTCTTATCTTTATTCTTGCGTACCTGATCGGTTCATTCCCATCAGGCGTTATTATCGGCCGCGTTTTCTGTCATAAAGATCCCCGAGATGCTGGAAGCCATAATATCGGCACAACTAACTCGTATCGCGTGCTCGGCCCAATCGCTGGGACAGCCGTTTTATTTCTTGATATTTTAAAAGGCACACTTGCTGCTAGCCTACCGATGATTTTTCACATCCCCAATCATGCATTGGTCTTAATCGTCGGCTTAGCGGCCGTTGTCGGTCATGCTTACTCCATCTTTTTACACTTTACGGGGGGAAAAGCCGTTGCAACCAGCGCAGGCATCTTACTGGCATACAATCCACTTTTCTTCGTAATTGCCAGTACCATCTTTATCAGTGTCATCCTGATTACAAGTATGGTTAGCATGGCTAGCATCCTCGGTCCATTGATGATTGCGATTTTATCGTTTTACACGCATGATTGGCTACTCGGTTCGATTGCGACCTTGGTCTTACTTTTCTTGGTCTACCGGCACCGCGAAAATCTACAACGCATTAAAAATGGCACTGAAAACTTAGTGCCATTTGGCCTGTACTATCGCTATAAACAAAAACATCAATAACTAAAAAAACGCCAAACGGGCGTTTTTTTGTGCAATCAGTTAAAGATCAATCAATTGTTCCCGTTCATTGTAAAATGATCGATAAGCTAAGTAACACGCAATCACTGAACCAAGACTCGTTGCCGATAATAACATAAAGGTCACTAATATCTGGTACATAATGGCCTTGACTGGATCAATTCCGGCAAAAATCAGGCCCGACATCATCCCTGGCAGGCTGACAAGCCCCATCGTTTTAGCGGAATCGATCGTGGGTGACATCCCCGTACGAATACTCTCACGAATAATGGCAATTGATGCTTGTTTAGCGGTCGCTCCCAAGGCGAGTCGTTCCAAAACAGGTTGCCGTTCATCCTTAAATTGCGCCAGTAAGCTGCGGTAACTCAAGCCAATGGCGACCATCGAGTTGGAAGCAATCATCCCAGTAATTGGAATAATTTGCGATGGAATAAACTTAATCGCCCCAGATAAAACAAGTAATCCTAACGTGACCCCAGTACTTGTTAAAATTGCGATAAATGAAATTGGAAACCCGCTGCGTAGTTTCCCCGCCCGCTTTTTGGCATTTGCTGCGGCGTTAAAAATAATGATCAGCATCATCAATAACGTTAGCCACACATCGTTAATATGAAAAATGAATTTCAGTAAATAACCAACGATAAATAATTGAATGATTGCGCGAAAAACACTGATAATCATATCTTTTTCAAGACCGATTTTTTCATGGAAGCTAATGACTAATGCGACAAACACTAATGTCACAGCAAACGTCAGTGAAAGACCATTAACGGCTAAGTTCATCTTGATTTACCAATTCGCCAGTAACAATTTGCACCTGGCGCCCTTTCCGTTGTAATTCTTCTGTATCGTGGGTAATGGCAATAATTGTGAGCCCGCAATCCTCATTGAGGTGCTGGACAAACGCCAATACAATTGCCTTATTAGCGGCATCTAAACCAGTCGTAATTTCATCAAGTAATAAAACTTCCGGTGGAAATAAAACATTACGAATCAAGGCAATTCGTTGCTTTTCACCGCCCGATAACGTGGTAATTTTTTTCGTTAGTGGCATGTTGGCCAACCCAACCGCTGCCAACGCTTTTTCAATTGCTGCCATATCGATCGGTAAATTACGAATCTCGTATGGAAAACGTAAATTATCCCCGATTGTTTCACCAAATAACGTTGCTTGTTGAAAACAATACGAAACCTTTTGTCGATACTGGTTTGGACTAAACTGGGTCAGTGGTTGATCATTTAATAAAATGGTACCACTTGTCGGCGTTAGTAAGTCCGCAATTAACCGTAACAAAGTACTCTTACCACCCCCAGAAGGTCCTGTAATCGTTAAGTAACTGCCTTTTTCAACGGTTAAATTAATGTCGGTTAAAATCACTTGTTGATCAACCTGATAAGATAATCGTTCGATTTTTAATTGAATCATAAGTCCCTCCTGACAATTATTTAATTCATAGTATACACGAAATTCACTTAATTAGTGTCTTCTGCTGATTGAAAAAAGGACACCTAAAAGCTTATACTAATATTAGGATATATTAAGTGATGGACGTTCCGTCCGCTCTGGAAAAGAGATGTTGATAATGTCAAATAGCTTTCCGCAAGTCATGACAATTGCCGGTTCCGATTCTGATGGCAGTGCCGGTGCGCAAGCAGATTTAAATACTTTTTTTGCCCGTAATGTTTATGGTATGAGCATTTTGACAGCCTGTGTTGCTGGAAATTCATATGGGATTCGTACTAGCCAAGCACTGTCTCCCGACTTTATTGATGCCGAGTTTGAAGCAGTTGCAGCCGACTTTCAGGTTCGCGCTTGCAAAACAGGAATGTTAACCGACCGTGAGACCATTCTAACCGTTGCTAATCAGTTGAAAAAACATGACTTTGGTCCCCTAGTGTTAGATCCGGTCATTATTACCAAGCATGGAGCATTGTTGTTGGCAGATGATGCTTTTA
This sequence comes from Latilactobacillus sp. VITA-14, assembly GCF_046580785.1. NCBI lineage: Bacteria > Bacillati > Bacillota > Bacilli > Lactobacillales > Lactobacillaceae > Latilactobacillus > Latilactobacillus sp. VITA-14. The sequence goes on along the minus strand of NZ_JBJKTM010000005.1, from coordinate 56,890 downwards.
ACACACTAAAGACAGAATTAGTGCCCCTTGCAACTGTCCTAACGCCTAATTTCTACGAAGCGCAAAAATTAACTGGTATTGAACTGAAGACACCTGCTGATTTCCAAGCTGCTGGCCAAGCACTATTGGCAATGGGCGCAAAAAACGTCATGATTAAAGGCCATCACGAGGCCGGACAATCAATCGTTACAGACTACGTTTGCCTTGCCGATGGACAAGAATTTTGGCTATCAGAACCTTACGTTGAAACCACCCATATTAATGGGACGGGCGATTCACTTTCAGCTTGCATCTGTGCTGAAATCGCTAAGGGGCAGACAATTGAGGCTGCCATTAAGACCGCTAAACAATTTGTTCACCGCGCCATCGCTAACCCGATTGAAGTCGGCCACAAGTATGGTCCAATTAACCACCATGCTTAAAATACAAAAAAGCCCACGGATTTTTCCGTGGGCTTTTTGAATGTTTAGTGTTCTGCTTCTTCAATATCGGCATTGACTTGTTGTAAGTCAAAGCCACTCTTTAAAAAAGCTTCGTTATCACTTGGGAAGTGCTGTTCAAACGTTTCAAACGGTTGGAGCGTCATTTGAGCATCGACCACGGTATAGTCTAGAATATGACCGCCAAAGTCGTGCGTATCGTTTAAGAAGTGTACGTGATAGCCTGCAACAGCTGCGCCTTGATAAAGCGCTGGTGCATAATACCCAATCAACGTGCCCGTTACGTCTATTTGTTCAAACTCCGGTTGCACTCGGGTTGCAGCAGTCAAATTCGGATAAGGTTCCTGTTGTGTTTGGACGGCCCGCGTATGCATGACTTTGAAAGTCCCAGTCATTTTAACCGCAAAAAACAAGTTTTTTAACGGTGCTTGCGCTAGAATTTGCGTTTCTAACTCAGCCTTTGTGCGTTGATGAACCGCTTGTGTAGGTAATGATGAATCTTGCCAATGCACTGTCGCAAATGGAACTGTCGCATCAGGTGCGAGTTCAGTCACTTGGCCATCTCCATTCACAGTATAAGCATGGCCATCTAATAAGACCAGTTCGCCAGCTAAACCGTGCGCCGTCCCGATTCCAAAATTCCCATGGGTTAATAATTCAGCAACGGTCATTGTCCCTGTAAAGAGCCCCGGAATTAATAGGGCTAACGTTCCGTGTTGATAAACGCGTTTGACATCATTTGTCATTGATTTTCCTCCTCAAATTAAACGAGTTGGTCAGGTAATAATGCTTGGCCTAATAATTGATTATCTTTGTAATCAACGGGCACATCTACAAGGACGGGACCATCAATGGCAAAGGCTTGATCCAATACTTTACCAAGATCTGCGGCTTTTTCGACCCGTAACCCGGTTACACCAAAACTCTCTGCATATTGGACAAAATCAACGGGACCAAACTTAACGGCCGCTGATTCGCCATATTTCATTTCTTCTTGGAATTTTACCATGTCATAATAACCGTCATTCCAAATAATATGCACGATGTTTAAGTTCAGACGCACCGCAGTTTCTAAGTCTTGACCTGAGAATAAGAAGCCACCATCTCCCGAAACCGACACAATTTGTGTATTTGGCCGCACTAGAGCAGCACTGATCGCCCATGGCAATGCCACACCTAAGGTCTGCATCCCGTTACTAAAGAGCAAGTGCCGTGGTTCGTAACTTCTAAAATGCCGCGCCATCCAGATGTAATGACTACCAACATCGACCGTGACGGTCATTTCGTCGGTGACCCGTGCTTGCAGTTCTGAAATAATGTTCAACGGATGACTAAGTGGATTATTGGTCGTCATTTCAGGTGCCGTGTCACGTTGATTGAGTTCTGCGTGCAATTCAACTAAATAATCACGCACATCGCCCGCTAGTTGATACCCCTTCATATAAGGTAATAAAAAGTCTAGGGTCTGCGCAATATCGCCGACCAATTCTTTTTCAGGTTGGAAATTATGATCGATTTCAGCGCGCATATCATCAATCACCATAATGTGCGCATCACTTTCAGCGTTCCAGTTACGCGGTTCATATTCGATTGGATCATAGCCGACTGCAATAACAAGATCACTGCGTTTTAGAATGCGGTCGCCTGGTTGATTCCGGAATAAACCAACTCGCCCATAAAAATCAGTTTCTAAATCACGCGAAATGACACCGGCTGCTTGGAACGTTTCAACGACCGGAATGTGGGTTTCAGCCACTAAATTGCGAATCGCTGCTGTCACTTCTGGTGAAGAAGCGCGCATACCAACTAAAAGTACTGGTAATTTTGCTTCTTTAATCCGTTGTGCCAAAAGCGTCGTTTCAACGGGACTGGCTGGCCCTAATTTAGGCGCCATTAGCGGTTCAATCACTTTAGAATGAACTTCTGAGTCCGTGACATCTTGTGGGATGCTGACAAACGTTGCGCCCTGTTTAGCGGATTCAGCTTCTTGATAGGCGTTAGCAATCACTTCTGATAAATTCTCAGGTTCTTGGACTTCCGCACTGAATTTTGTGATTGGTGCGAATAAAGCGGCATTACGCATGCTTTGATGCGTTAGTCGCAACAAATCAGCGCGTTTCACTTGACCGGCAATGGCTAAGACTGGATCACCTTCTGCCGTTGCTGTCACGACCCCCGTCGCTAAATTACTGGCACCAGGGCCTGAAGTCGCCATTACAACGCCTGGTCTGCCCGTAATCCGACCAATCCCAGCCGCCATGAAGGCTGCATTTTGTTCATGGCGCGTCAAAATTAATTTGGGCGTCTTTGGATTAACGGGATGTTCTAGTCGTTCAAAAACCCGATCAATCTTCGCACCCGGAATCCCGAACACGTACTCAACATCATGATTTACTAAACTATCGATGATGGCATCCGCGCCGTAATACTTCTTTTCTTCAGTCATGACTTACCCTACCTAACCTATGATTTTATAATTTATATCTTAGCATGGAACTACTGGAAAAACTAGCAGAGTGCGTTTAGAACGCGTTACCCGCCTACAGCCAGTTTACTAAAAAAACGCACTCACCATCTTGGTAAGTGCGTTTTTTTAATCATTCATTAACGAACAGTAATTTCATAACTTGCATTAAACGTTTCACCTGCAGCCAGTTCGTTGACACCAAATTTTTCTGAAAGTTCACCGCTTGCGTCAACGGTATCCGCAATCCCCCACCAAGGTTCAAGGCACACAAGGTTGCCTTCTGTTGGATAAGGTGACCAAACACCGATGAATGGGGCGCCAGCCAATTTCATGGTCACTGAGTGGTCCGTTTTTTCAGAACGAATACTGAATTCATTGGCTTGACCCTTTAATTCGTAGATTAAGGCGTCATTTTTAAATAATTGGTGATTGATATCCGTTGCGACGTCGGTTGGTGCTAACGTCCGGTCGTTCAAATTAATGAAGGCCCCTTGCAATGGGATCTTAACCCGTGATTTTTGTGGGCGGTAGTCTAAGAAATAATCTTCAAATTGCGTGTCATCCGTTAATGGGACTTTAAATCCTGGATGACCCCCAATTGAGAAGTACATTGACCCGCTTGGCGCAACATTGCGGACGTCATAGCCAACCGTCAAATGCATATCATGAACACGATAGCTCACACGTAATTCAAATTCAAATGGATACACGGCCCGGCTGTCAGCGTCTGCTTTCAACAAGAAAGTCACGGCGTGGTCCGATTGTTCTTCGATACTGAATTCGCGATCACGTGCAAAACCGTGTTGACCCATCGGATAGGTTTGGCCATTATACGTATATTGGTCCGCTTTTGAACGCCCCACGAATGGGAATAAAACGGGTGCGTGCCGGCCCCAAACATCGGGATCAGCTTGCCATAAATATTCAAGCCCCGAAACGGCGCCCTTAATACTTTGTAATTCGGCGCCTTTTGGACTGAGGGTCACCGTTAAAAATTCGTTTGCAATTTGGATCATCTTAAAATACCACCTTTTAAAAATTATAGAATAAAGCGGGTTAAATCTTTATCGGCTGCAATATTACCGATCTTATCGTTGACATATTGTTCTGTGATGGTGATATCCCCCATCTGCATGTCAGGACCTTCAAAGAGAATATCCTCTAATAGCTTCTCTAAGATGGTGGCCAAACGACGCGCACCAATATTATCGGTATCATGGTTAACTTGGAAGGCAATCGCAGCAATGCGGCCGATTGCTTCCATCGTGAAGGTGACGTGCACCCCATCGGCGCCAATCAACGCCATGTATTGTTTTACAAGTGCGTTGTTTGGTTCCGTTAAAATTCGGATGAAGTCTTTTTCAGTTAAATCTTCAAGTTCAACCCGGATTGGGAACCGTCCTTGTAATTCAGCGATTAAATCGCTGGGTTTTGATTCAGCAAACGCCCCTGAACCGATAAATAAGATATGGTCGGTCTTCAAAACACCGTATTTCGTATTGACTTGTGAGCCTTCAACGATTGGTAAAATATCACGTTGAACCCCTTCACGAGAGACTTCACCAGATTGTTTTTTGCCACCAGCCGTAATTTTATCAATTTCATCGATAAAAATAATCCCGGTATTTTCAGCACGTTGGAGCGCATCATGGTAAATATCGGCATGGTTGACTAATTTAGCGGATTCTTCTTGAATGAAAACTTCACGCGCTTCTTTAACCGTTACCGTCCGCGTAATTTTTTTCTTCGGCATAATTGAACCCAGAGTATCGTTTAAATCAATTCCCATCTGGCCCATCATATCGTTCATTGGGGCAACTTTTTTCGGTTCATCAACTTGAATTTCGATTTCCCGGTCATCTAACAAGCCTTTATCTAACTGTTCTTTAACAGATAACCGTTCGTTACGGATATCATCCGTCACTTCTTCTGGTTCAGTTTGTCCGAAACCAGCTGGTGTTTCCCCTTTTTGAAGCGCGTTAAACATGTTCATTAAATCATTCATGTTGTTATTGTTCTTACGTTGTTCCTTTTTAATGCCCGGTACTAGTAGTTTAACCAAGCGCTTGTCTGCTTGACGAGCAGCCTTAGCACGAACGTTTTTAAATTGTTCTGTTTCTTCCATATGCACAGCCACATCAGCTAAGTCGCGGACCATTGATTCAACGTCACGTCCCACATATCCCACTTCGGTAAATTTAGTGGCTTCAACCTTGATAAATGGGGCATCGACAACTTTCGCTAACCGTCGGGCAATTTCTGTTTTCCCGACCCCAGTTGGCCCGATCATTAATAGATTTTTAGGCGTGATTTCTTGTTGCATTTTTGCACTGAGTTGCATCCGGCGATAACGGTTGTATAGTGCAACCGCAACGGCTTTTTTAGCTTGATCTTGGCCAATGACAAATTGATCAAGTTCGGCAACGATTGTTTTGGGTGTTTTATTCATTAAGTCCATTGTGCGACCTCCTAAAATGATTCGACAATCACGTTGTGGTTGGTGTAAACATCGATTCCACCAGCAATATCAACACTGGTTGTGACGATTTTTTCAACGGATAAGTCATCTTTTCCTTCAAGTAATAATGCGGTAGCTGCTGCTTGGGCGAAATTGCCGCCTGAACCCACGGCAATCACTTGATCACCTGATTCCGATAGCGTATCAGGGGTGATGACTTCACCATTCCCTGAAATTAATAAAATATCAGTCGCATTGACCGCAATCAACATCGCTTCTAATTTTTGAAGCGTTGGATCTTTACGCCAGTCTTGCGCTAAAGCAACAGCAGCATGTTGCAGGTCGCCTGAATACTTTTCTAATTTTTGTTCAAACCATTCTTGTAGCGTAAAGGCATCTGCAACACCACCAGCAAAGCCGATTGCGACTTGATTACCATAAATTCGACGGACCTTTTTAGCAGAATCCTTCGTCACAAATTTTTCGCCCATGGTGACTTGACCGTCACCGGCGATAGCTGTTTTACCATTATGTTTAACTGCACAAATTGTTGTCATATGAATTACTCCTAACGTTGTTTGGGGATTGGGCGGGGCTTAACGTGCTTTTCAAACTAACTTTCTGCGCTTAGCGCTGTGAATCAAATCAGCGACTTTATCGCTAATTCGCTTCCCTATGCTAGTGCTCAAAAGTTGAACAAGCTTGAAAGCACTTACTTTTTTCTTAACGTGCTTTCATCAACTGCTTTGCTACATCTGTCATATCACCGGCGTTGCCGGTAATCCGCCTGATTAGGCAAATGCTCAAAAACAACCCGTTGATGACGCACTTCTTTCTTAACGTGCTTTTCAAACCATACTTCTGCGTCTAGCTACGTCCCGCAAACGATCGACTACGTCGCTCATTCACGTGACTGGGCTAGTCCTCAAAGTATAACCGGTTTGAACCCACTTCTTTCTTTAACGTGCTTTTTCAAACCATGTTCTTGCGTTTAGCTACACAAGTCAAACAATTGCTTCCAGTAATCATTCGCCTTGTTAGGCTAATTCTCAGAACATAACCGGTTTGAACGCACTTCTATTTTAGCAGTCTTTAAGACTGTGTGCTAATATTAGTCTATTTTTCGTTGAAAAAAATCAAACTTTAGTCCGAGTTTTACGCGCGGGGAAAGAATTGGCGGTAATCTTTTTGTAAATGGGCTGTGGTGACATGGGTGTAAATCTGTGTGGTTGATAAACTACTGTGGCCTAATAATTCCTGCACCGTTCGCAGATCAGCACCGTGATCCAATAAGTGAGTTGCAAAGGTATGCCGAATCATATGCGGATGAATGTCACTCGTTAAACTTGTTTTCTTGATAATCTGATCTAAAATGTATTCAATTCCCCGACTTGTAATTGGCGCTCCGAGATGATTAACAAAAACGACATCGTGGTCCAATTGTTTTTTGGCCATCAATTGAACACGACCAACTTTTAAATAAGCTTGCAAGGCACGTTCAGCATGGTGCCCGAATGGTACATAGCGATCTTTATTGCCCTTTCCATGAACAAGAATGACGCGTAAGCCGAAATCAATTTGTGCTACCGTCAACTGCGCGCACTCACTCACCCGCATCCCCGTCGCATACAGTAATTCTAAGATGGCGCGATTCCGTTGATCGAGTGGTTGATCCCCATCAATGGCAACAAATAGCGCGTCCATTTCCTTTTCGTAAAAAAACCGCGGCAGCTTATGCTGTTGCTTTTTTAATTGAACAGCTTCAAAAGGATCGGTTTGCACGAACTCATTTTTCACTAAATACCGGTAAAACGACCGCAAACTCGAAATTCGCCGCGCGACAGTTTCACGACTATATTCTTTTTGATCCATTTCATTCAAGTAAGTCTGCACGTCCAGTGGCGTGACCTGTTTAAACGACGCTAAGCCGCCGTTAGCGGTTAAAAAAGCACTGAACATCTGAATATCAGCTTGATAAGCTTTTTGGGTTTCTGGCGAGTAATGCCGATCGACCACTAAGTACTGTAAAAAAAGATTAAGCCATTCTTGTTCTAACGCCAAAAAAATCCCTCCAAGCTTGATTAGTATTACTTTACCACAAGCCTGGCGGGATTTAAAAGATTCTAATTAAAGTGTCGTCTTAAATTGGTCGATACTTTCAAGTGCGCGATCAGCAAGTGCTTGGTTCCGTTCCTTTTTATCGCGAATCCGTTGTTTCAAAGGTTCGAAAATCCCAAAGTTCGCATTCATCGGTTGGAAATGTTTGGCACTCGTATGGGTAATATAGTGCGCCATTGATCCCATCGCCGTATCCGTTGGGAAAACAGCCGGTGTTTGGTCCAACGCCAGTTTAGCGGCGTTAATCCCAGCCACTAGTCCAGAAGCGGCACTTTCAACGTAGCCTTCAACCCCAGTCATTTGACCAGCGAAGAATAGATCGTCACGTTGTTTTGATTGATAGGTTGGTAATAAAACATCTGGTGATTTCATGAAAGTATTGCGATGCATCACACCATACCGCACAAATTCAGCATTTTCCAAACCAGGAATCATGCGGAAAACCCGTTTTTGTTCGCCCCACTTCAAATGTGTTTGGAAACCAACAATGTTGTACAAACTAGCAGCCGCATTGTCTTGGCGCAATTGCACAACGGCGTATGGTTGTTTGCCAGTATTCGGATCTTCCAATCCAACGGGTTTCAAAGGCCCGAATAACATCGTCTTAATCCCGCGTTTGGCCATCACTTCGATTGGCATACAGCCATCAAAGAACTTTTCTTCTTCAAAGTCATGCATTTCTGCAACTTCAGCGCTAATCAAGGCTTTGTAGAAGTTTTCGAATTCTTCTTCAGTCATTGGACAGTTTAAGTAAGCAGCTTCGCCCTTATCATACCGTGATTTGAGGTAAACTTTATCGAAATCGATACTGTTCTTATCCAAAATGGGCGCTGCAGCATCGTAGAAATACAAGCCATCACTGCCGTTTAAGGCACTGATTTTTTCAGCTAAGCCTTCGGACGTTAATGGACCAGTGGCCACAATCGTAGGACCTTCTGGAAAATCGGTTAATTCTTCATGATGAACTGTGACACGTTCATGATTGGCTAAGCGATCCGTCACCGTTTGTGAAAACGGTGTGCGGTCAACGGCCAATGCGCCACCAGCAGGAACGGCATTTTGATCAGCCGCACTGATGATTAATGAGTCCAAGTGACGCATTTCTTCTTTAATTAAGCCAACCGCATTGGTAATTTGGTTCGCACGGAGCGAATTCGTACACACTAATTCTGCGAATTGTTCTGTATGGTGCGCCGGTGTCATTTTAACGGGACGCATTTCATAGAGGTGCACATTCACACCGCGTTGGGCAATTTGCCATGCTGCTTCTGAACCGGCTAATCCGGCACCAATCACGTTTACAAAAGGTTCTGTGCTCATTTGCTAGTCTCCATTTTTCTAATTATTTTTGGACAATTTCTTCGTAGTCACCGTTTGGACAAATTACTTGTTTGCCACCTTTAATTTTCTTTTCAACAAGGTAGTGTTCACACTTCGGACAGTTTCTGCCGACGGGTTTATCCCATGTGACAAAATCACAATCTGGGTAACGATCACAACCGTAGAATAAGCGATTCTTCTTCGATTTACGTTCGATGACTTGCCCCTTACCACATTTGGGACAGGTGACGCCGATTTCCTTCACGATTGCCTTGGTATTGCGACAATCTGGGAAGCGACTGCAAGCGAAGAATTTACCATAACGACCCATTTTAACAACCATTGGGGCACCACAGATGTCGCAGTCAAAGCCAGCTGGTTCATCTTTAATTTGTACTTTTTCGATTTGTTCACTCGCTTTTTCGACTTCTTTTTCAAACGGTTTGAAGAAGTTGTCAATCACCTTGACCCAGTCTTCTTTACCCGTTTCGACTTCATCCAAACGATGTTCCAAATCGGCCGTAAAGTCGATGTTAACGATGTCCGGGAAGAATTCGACAATTAAACCATTGACGATTTCCCCTAACTCAGTTGGTTCAAAGCGTTTTGCGTTTAACTTCACGTAATAACGCCGTTGAATCGTTTCGATCGTTGGTGAATACGTTGATGGTCGACCAACACCGTTTTCTTCCAAAGCCTTAACTAAATTGGCTTCAGAATAACGTGCTGGTGGCTGCGTAAAATGTTGCGCTGGATCAGTTTTAACGAGTTTCACCGCATCCCCAACTGCAAGTTCTGGTAAGACATTATCCTTAGCAGAGTCTTCAGTATCACGTGATGACACATAGAGTTTCGTGAATCCTGGGAACTTCATTTGTGAGCCGTTTGCCTTGAATAAGACATCACCTTGAGCAATCTTAACTGCGACCGTATCAAAAATGGCTGGTGTCATCTGACTGGCGACAAACCGTGACCAGATTAAGTTATAGATTTTATATTGATCGTTAGTTAAAACGTCTTTCAAGCTCTTAGGTGTCCGCATCACTGACGTTGGGCGAATCGCTTCATGGGCATCTTGTGCACCTTCAGGATTCTTCGTCTTATGCGCCTTTAATGCCGCATATTCTTCACCATAATTGTCATGGATGAATTGTGACGCTTCATGTTTAGCACCGGTAGAAATCCGGGTTGAATCGGTACGCATATAAGTGATTAACCCGACCGTGCCTTCTTTGCCACCAAGGTTAATCCCTTCATACAATTGTTGGGCTTGCATCATTGTTTTCCGCGTTCTGAAGTTCAACTTACGGTTGGCTTCTTGTTGCAAGGAACTCGTTGTAAATGGTGCGGCTGCAAAACGTTTGCGTTCCCGTTTCTTAACATCTTCAATCGTGAAATCCTTAGTCTTATCGATTTGTTTCAAAATCGCTTGAACCGCATCATTATCGCCAAGGGGTAATTTCTTACCCTTCACGCCGTAGAAACTGGCGTTAAACTTACTACGTCTCTTTTTAAATTCCGCATCCAATGACCAGTATTCTTCTGGAACAAAGGCTTTAATCTCGTTTTCACGATCAATCACGAGTTTTAACGCAACGGATTGAACCCGACCAGCACTCAAGCCTTTTTTAACCTTTTGCCAGAGTAATGGACTGATTGAATACCCGACAATCCGATCAAGCACGCGTCGCGCTTGTTGTGCATCAACGAGTTTCATATCGATACTACGTGGGTTTTTAAAAGCACTTTTAACGGTGTCTTTGGTAATTTCGTTAAAGACAACCCGGTTTTTTTCAGTTGGATCGAGTTTTAAAATATGGGAAACATGCCATGCAATCGCTTCGCCTTCGCGATCCGGATCGGCTGCGAGATAGATATGATCAACTTTTTTAGCTTGCTTTTTTAATTCTTTAATCGTTTCGCCTTTACCGCGAATCGAGATATATTTAGGTTCATAATTATTTTCAAAATCAACACCCATTTGACTCTTTGGTAAATCGCGGATGTGACCCTTGCTTGCAACAACCTTATAGTTGCGCCCAAGGTACTTTTCAATTGTTTTGGCCTTTGCAGGTGATTCTACAATGACTAAATTTTTGCCTGCCATGGACAAACCCCTTTCAACAGAACGCTTTGTTCAAATCGTTCATTAGCATAAAACACTACCTTGACGATTGTCAACTGATAGTATGCTTGATATTAACAGCTTAAAGCATAGCATAGGTTTGGCAGTATGCCAAAGAGAAATTGTTTTCAAACGTACAAATCACACCAAAAATCGGGGTTCAACCACTTGGTCGAACCCCGATTTCTTCTATTATATAGTCGCCAGATAAAAAACTTAGACTGACAAACTATTTTTTTGTGCATCGCGTTCAAGAATCCCCGCAATAATTTGATCAAGGGTGATGGTTGCCATCTCCGCTTCCGCAGCTTTTTGCACCTGATCATAAGCCGCATCAAGGGTTGCTTGAATGTTGCTACCAATTAAACAATCTGGATTTGTTTTTTCATCAACGTGTAATAACCGTTGATCTGTATCAAGCGCCTGAAAAACGGCTAACATTGTAATCTGTTCCGCTGGGCGCGCTAATTTAGGGGCAATCGTCCCCGGTTTAGTCGCTAATAAATCCGCCTTCACCAGTAGTGACATTAGCCGCCGCACTAAACTAGGATTAGACTCGATGCTCCCAGCAATCGCTTGGCTTGATAAATCACCATCTTGAAAAATATCGACATAGGCCAAAATATGGATGGCATCACTAAGTTTATGAGAATATTTCATGGTTCAACCGCCTTTTTGAAATCAATTCAGGCTTATTTAATAATCGTCTGTAACGCTTCTTTTAATGAAGGTAATGGTCGGCCTAAGACATCGGGTAAATCAGAAGTGGTTTCATCTAAATCACCATCTTGAATCATTGTTTGAATACCAGTGACAATTTCAGCGACTTCAGCAGGTAAGCCGTTGTCTTCGAGGCTTTGACGATAATCAGCCGCATCTAATGATACTACCTTAAATTCTTGATTAGTCAACTCGCTAATCGCTTGAGCTAAATCCGCATAAGTGGCTGGCGCACCGGCAAATTCATAAATCGCTTTTGGTTGATCGTTGACTAATACCTTAGCCGCAGCTTCAGCATAGTCGTGTTCGAGTGCCCAACCAACATGCCCTTCACCAGCGCCATAAACAAATGGTTGACCTGCTAATGCGCCTTTAATGCTATCCATTTCGTTTTCAAGATACCAGTTATTGCGTAAGAATGTATGATCAATGCCTGATGCCGCCAATGCTTTTTCAGTTTGAATGTGATCACTTGCTAAAGCACCTGTTGCTTGATCAGCGTGTGGGAAACTCGTATAAGCAATCCACTTAACGCCAGCCTTTTTAGCAGCTTCAATCACGTTTAAATGTTGTTGCGCACGGGGCACATCGCCACCAGGTTGTGAGGAGATGAATAATAACCGGTCAACGCCTTTGAGTGATTCCGTTAATGTGGCAACATCGTTATAGTCACCGGGACAAACGGTCACACCAGCTGGGACCATTTTAGTGGCTTTTTCAGTATTCCGTGCTAATCCAATGATTTGTTCTGCTGGCACTAAGTCAGCCAACGTCTTCATTGCGACTTGCCCAAAACGACCTGTCACTGCTGTAATTGCATATTTCATATTAAAAATCCCCTTTGAATTCTATTTGTTACTTTATAAGTAACTTGTGACTTTAATATTAACAACATGCCGCAGAATTGTCAACAATTAACCCTCAATCAAAATAATGCAACTCGTCCAATAACAATTGTTGATTTAAAAGCGGCGTTGCACCGGCTAAAATCAGTTGATTACAGCCTGCCGATAATGAATGATTAACCTGGCCCGGTAAGGCATATACGTTACGATTGGCTTGTAATGCTAAATTAGCGGTGATTAAGCTACCACTTTTTTGGCGGGCTTCTGTGACCACTAAACTATGACAAAGTCCGGCAATAATCCGATTTCGGGCTGGGAAGTGGTGCTTCTTAGCCGTTACGTCCAAACCGTATTCTGATATCAATAACCCTTTTTCAGCGACCGCCTGTTGCAAGTGTTCGTTTTGTGGTGGGTAATAACAATTCAAGCCCGTTCCAATCACGCCAATCGGTCGTAACCCTTTTTGGAGTGCAACTTCATGCGCCATCGCATCCGCCCCTTGAGCTAAACCACTGATAATCGTCGTTGTTTGTGGTAATCCCAATAAATGCTGCAGGGCTTGCTTAGTATACTCCGTAGCTTGCCGCGCACCAACCACCGCAACACATGGCTGTTTCAAAACACTTAAATCGCCGCGATAAAATAAAACTGTTGGCGGACAATGGGTTTCTAACAACCGTTGCGGATAATCTGCTTCTAGAATCGTCAGATACTGAACATAACGTTCATGCGTGGCACACTTCTGTTGCAGAGCTAGACTGTCAAAACTAGTCTGAAAGGTCAGCCAATATCGCTCCGGTAAACACGCAATCTGCGCAATCTCCAGTGCCGATAACGCCCAATTGTGACTCGTTACTAACCATGCGGCTAAGCGTAATTCACTGATGGGGCCAAACCCATCTGCCAGGTGTACTTTCAATAATAATTGCTTTTTAGTCAACACAAAAAAACAGCTCCTTTACGTTTATCTTCGTAAAGGAGCTGTTTTATTTTCTATAGGGCGTCTTTAACGGGCGAAAAACTGCGGCGGTGAATTGGCGTAACACCGAATTCAGCTAAACCAGCGAGATGTTTCGCTGTCCCGTAACCCATATTATTAGCAAGATCGTAACCCGGATATTGTTGATCATAATTAATCATCAATTGATCCCGAATCACTTTAGCCACAATACTGGCTGAGGCGATACTAATACTGCGCGCATCCCCCTTAATCAATTTTTCTTGTGGGATGTCTGTCGGCACGGTCATTGCGTCCACCAATAGGTAATCGGGGTGTTCTGCTAAACCAGCGACAGCTTCGCCCATCGCCAGTTCCGTAGCGTGATAGATATTCTCTTGGTCGATCCGTGGTGCATCGGCAATCCCAATACTGACACTGATGGCTTGTGCCATGATGCCGCGATACAGTTCTTGTTTCACCTTAAACGAAAGCTGTTTAGAGTCGTTGACTTGCCATAGGTCAAAATCATGTGGCAAAATGACGGCCGCTGTCACAACTGGACCCGCTAATGGGCCGCGCCCAACTTCATCAATTCCAGCAATCAAGGAATAATCTGGCCATAAACTTTCTTCTAGCTGGCGTCGTTCGATAAACGCCGCTTTTTGCGCCGCTAACTTAGCCATCCGCTTGTCATATTGAACGAGTAACTTCTGCACGCCAGCACGCGCATCACTGCGTAAGAGCGCCACTTCTTCCTCTGAAATGTCGTCTAATAAGCGTGCCTTAATGGCAGCAATTGATTCTGGTTTGGTCATTAGTGCGCCTCCACAGGAACGATATCGAGTGTAAAGCGCCCTAACTTACCCTTACGCGCGTCCGTGATGAATTTCATACAGAAGCGATCGTAGTCTTCTTTAAAACCTAGTCGTTTGGTCAATGCCATGATTAAATCAGGCGCTGGCATTTCAAGTTCAGCCGGCGTCACATGGTATTCTTTTACCAATTGTTGCGGATAGAAATCCTTGAAATAATCGAGGGCATACACCACAACATCATCCGGGTGATAAATTGCATCCGAAATCGCACCAGTTAAGGCCAACTTATTGCCGACAGCTGGATCTTCGAATTTAGGCCATAAAACCCCTGGTGTATCTAATAATTCGAGTGATTGGCCCGCTTTTAACCATTGTTGATTCTTGGTTACACCGGGTCGATTACCTGTTACCGCAATGTTTTTTTGCACCAAGCGATTCAAAATCGTTGATTTACCAACGTTAGGAACCCCAACACACATTGCACGGATCACCGGATTAAGAATCCCTTTTGCCCGTTTTTTAGCAAGTTTGTCTGCCAAAATTTCTTGTGCTACTTTTTCGATTTGCGGTAATTTTGATTTATGTTGCGCATCAAGCGCGATTGCTGTAATCCCCCGTTTTTTAAATGTTTCAATCCATTGTTGTGTGCGTTTGGCATCTGCCATATCCGCTTTGTTCATAATCAAGAGCGTCGGTTTGTTTTGACCAAGTTCTGCAATCATCGGATTAATGGAAGATTCTGGAACCCGTGCATCCACGATTTCGAGAATCAAATCGACTGCTTTGAGCCGTTCTTTAATTTGTTTTTGGGCCTTTGCCATATGGCCTGGATACCATTGAATTGTCATAATAACTCCTTTATTGCTAGTTAAGCGATATACATCATTCTTAATATTTGTCACTGATTGTATTATTCTTAATTCTATCATACCTGATGTCTGGCTGACGGGTTAAATTTAATTCCGGACTACAACATCCACCAATTAAGCGTATCATTTTTTCAGTTAAGCATCATATTCAGTACATTTCATACGATCATTAGCACTCGATAATCAAAAAAGCTGGCACACTCTAGAGTATGCCAGCTTTTTTGATTATTTTAAAGATTGTATATCTTTAATCGGCCAGTAGACCGCCACTGCTCGGCCTAATATTGTATCGCGGTGGATCGTACCAAACAAACGGCTATCTTTGCTAATCTGGCGATTGTCACCCAATACAAAGTACTCATCTTTTGGAATCAGCTTTTCGCCGATTAAGGTTTTTAATTCAAAATCTGATGTTAAAACCCCTAGTTTCTTTTTGGCCTGATTCAAGAATGGTTCGGAGACATGCCGTCCATTGATGTACAGCTGGTCATTGCGGTATGCAACGGTTTCACCCGGCAGACCAATCACCCGTTTCACATAAGTTGTTTGATCAGCTCGGGTGAAGACAACAACATCAAAGCGCTTGATGGGCCCACTAGTGCGTAATAAGAGTTGGTCCGCTGACTCAAGCGTCGGGGCCATCGATTGCCCTGATACCGATGCGGGGACTAGAATGAATGACCGTAACACAATCGCTACCGTCCCAGCCAGTAAAAATGCGAGAAGCCAATAGCCGGTAATGGCCCATCCCCGCCACAATTTCTGCTTCGGGGAGGTCATTAGGCTTGTTCGCTTTCCTGATAGGCTTCATACGCCTCATCAAAAATCGTCATACTCGGGAGGTAGCTACCATTAAGTTCCAAATAGCGCGTTAATGTTTCATAATCGCCGCTTTGTTTAGGAAAAGATTGGTCAAAAAAGGCATTGTTGGCAAATTGGGGAACTGGTTCATAATTATTCGGATCACGTTGGGTCATGAGGTAACGATAAAAACTCTGCTTCATCTGAACACCTTATTTCTTATTTTTTAGCGGAATATAGACGTTTAAATCAATCTTATCATTCTTCAAATCGATATGTTTAGCAGTTACTTGCATCCCGTTTTCGAGCTTGAACTCATTTAGGCGTAATGTAGTCCGGCTCTTGTGTGCATCCAAAATAACCCATTTGGGGAATTTGTATTGACGCTTGATGTAATTAAAGACAAACGACATGGGCACCTTCAATTGTCCGACTGCTAATTGTTTGGCGCGTAATTGGACGTCGCCATTTTCTAAAACGTACGGTTCAAAAAAGAGGTTGAATTCGACCGGAAACCCTAAGAACTTGAATTGACCAGATAAAATCGCCTGCTGATCTAGGGTTAGTTGGTATTTAATCTTTGAATCTTCCAAGTAGTTTTGTAAATAATAGGCGACTAAACTATTGATTTGTTTCTTATGCATCTGAATTTCAAAAGTGCTATCAACTTTGATGATTTTCTCAGTTTTAATCGTTTCAGTCTTAGGGGCTGTCACGTTGTAGCCGACAAAACCAACTGTCCCGATCACGACTGCTAATAAGACGATGAAACTGTATTTCCAATAATTGATGGTCCGTTTAGTTGTTGTTTTCTGTGCTGCTTGATGTGCTTGTCTGGTTGTCATAACCTATCCTTTCTCTAATCCCACGTTTGCTTGTGTGCTTTCATCACTTGCCAAAAGGCCTTTGTGACCCGTTGATAGCCTTTATGATTGGGATGGAAATGATCATCTGGACTGATATAGGGGTTCAAATGCTCGTTAGCCGCTAATGTTTTTTGCAACTGTGCACTATCCATTTTAGCGAGCGATTTAGTCTGTTTGACAAAATGCCCATCGCCCCGTGTCAACATCCGATCACTATTGACATAATACGTATCTTTGAAATCATTAGCAACCGTTTTGGCGGTCTGATTCCACTCAGCAACCGCCTTTGACATCCCATTAATTTCAGGGAAATAGACATAAAACGGATTGTAGACCCCCATGATGAAAATTGGGGCATCAGGATTATATTTTCTAATTTGCGTCATCAGCGTGGTTAAATTCGCTTGATATTTTTGCTGACCAGTCGTAATCCGACGTTGATTCAGCTCAAAAAAATTATTCTGTAAAACTGCCATTAGGTCGTTGCCCCCAACAGTTAGCGTCACAATATCAGCTTTTGCCAATTGCTGCTGTAGCGGCTTTTGTTTCTGCACGCGTTTAGTAATCTGTACACTGGTATCGCCCGTCACACCGAAATTGGCGGTCTTGACGGGATGCTTGGTTGCTTGCTGAATCTGATTGGCAACTAATGACACATAGCCTTCTTTGTTGGTCTCATCACCAACACCATGCGTCAATGAATCGCCAATCGCAACCAACTGCAACGTCTTTTTTGGTTTTGGTTTTGATTTGATCACTTTATCCGCTGAAGACGTTGATGTTACCGTCTTAGGCGCTTGGTTGGGCCGTGGCGTTAATAGTTGCCAGATAATAAAGACCACTAAAATCGCACCAGCAAATAAGCCTAAATCAATTAAAATCTGTCGTGCTTTCTTCAAACGTGACACCTCGGTTATTTCTAGATAATAGTTAAGGCTGGGACAATTAAATGTCAACCAGCCTTAGTGTGTTAATGCATTAATTGTAATCTTGTTATTCCTCTGTGTAGTACATAACGGCAAATGCGCCTGCACCCGCATGCGTTGCAATCACTGGATCAGTTGTCCGAACAAGAATTTCGATGTTTGGGAATACTACTTGCAATTGTGCTTTAATTTTTTCGCTCAATTCTAGCCCATCCGCATGTGAAATCCCGATTGCCCGAATCTTTAAGTCGCGCATATCAGCTTCCATTTCATCGATGAATTTCGTAATGGTCTTCATCCCCCGGCCTTTGCGTAACACTTTTAATTCGCTATCAGCCACTTCAAGGATCACCTTGATATTTAATAAACTTGAAATCACACCAGCCGCATGACTCAACCGGCCCCCCTTAACGAGGTTGGTTAGATCAGTCACACCCATGTATAACTTCGTATGATCGTGTACGTTTTGAATGGCTGCTAAAGCATCATCCATGCTACCGCCGTTTTCAATGACTTCTGCCGCTTTTAACACTTGGAATGCCATTGCACGGTCGGTAAAGTCGCTATCGACAACTGTTACATCTGCTTTCGCCATCTCGCCGGCTTGGCGGGCTGTATCAACAGTGCCACTAATTGCTCGTAGCATGTGAATTGATAAAATCTGGCTGCCATCAGCCGCTAATTGTTCATACGTTTCGACAAAATTCCCGATTGCGGGTTGACTCGTCTTAGGTAAGGCACTCGCACTTGCCATTTCAGTCATAAATTGATCGCGGGTAATGGTTTCACCATCGATATACACCGTATTGTCGATCATAATCGTCAACGGAATAACCGTAATATGATGTTCTTTAATTTCTTCAGGAGTGAGTTGGATGGATGAATCCGTTACAATTTTAATATTAGCCACTATTACTTCAGCCACGCTTTCTATCTTGAAATCTGGGCAATCAACGGCCCCGTGATTTCTATGATTATGTCTATTGACAGTATATCAAACAATCACGCTTTTTTCACCAAAAGTTACTGATTAAAAAAAAGCCAGTTGTCACTTTTGTAGCAAGCAAAAAGGCGGTTACATCGCTGCGACCGCCCTTAATTGAATCTTTCTAACGGCGTTGATAGATTTCAAACGTATGCGCATAGCGATTACGTTCGTCCACCACACCAGGTGTTTGACTGATCAATTCGAACTGATCCATCGCTAATTTTGGCATATAAACGTTGCCTTCAAACGATTCAGCAATTTTTGTAACGTACAGATAATCGACATCATCGGCGTACATTGCAAAAATATCGGCACCACCAATGATAAAAATCTTTTTCATCGGGTTGGCTTGCTCATATTTAAGCAGTTCCGCTTTGGTGTGCATCACAAACACCCCATCAGCCACAGCTAAATCCGGTTGTCGCGTAATCACAATGTTTTGGCGTCCAGGTAAGGGTTGGACGGGTAAACTATCATACGTTTTCCGGCCCATTACCACCACTTCATGAACCGTTTCGTGTTTAAAATTGGCAAGATCGTTGGGTAATGACCATGGTAAGTGACCATTTTGACCGATTAACCCATTTTGATCTTCAGCCCATAAGAATGCTAACATTGGCGCTCCTCCTCATTAAACCGCAACGGGTGCTTTAATTGCGGGTTCTGCTTCATAGTTTTCAAGTTTAATATCGGCGACATCAAAATCAAAGATGCTTGTTTTATCTGGATTGAGCCACAATTTTGGTGCGGCATGAATTGGGCGTTCAAGCTGTGTCTTCACCTGTTCAATATGATTACTGTAAATATGGGCATCACCCAACGTATGGATGAATTCACCGACTTCAAGGCCGGTTTCATGCGCAATCAAATGTGTCAATAATGCGTAGCTCGCAATGTTAAATGGTACGCCAAGGAAAACATCCCCGCTGCGTTGATACAATTGGCACGATAACCGTCCGTCATTAACGTAGAACTGGAACATCGTATGACAAGGCGGCAACGCCATACTTGGCACGTCTTCTGGATTCCAAGCTGAGACAATTAAGCGCCGTGAATCGGGATTGGTTTTAATTTGTTCAATCACATTTTTAATCTGATCGATTGTGTCCCCAGAACGGGTTTGCCAAGCACGCCATTGTTTACCATAGATATCGCCCAGTTCACCATATTGTTTGGCAAAGGCTTCATCGTCTAAAATCCGTTCGTTAAACTGTTGCATTTGGTCGCGATAAACAGTATTGAAGGCCGCATCAGTTTGGGCACGATGACCAAAATCTGTCATATCCGGGCCTGTGTAATCGGCACTTTGAACGTAACGTTCAAACGCCCATTCATCCCAAATATGATTATTGTGTTGTAGTAAGTAACGAATATTGGAATCACCTTTTAAAAACCACAATAACTCACTTTTAATTAACCCGAATGGCACTTTTTTGGTGGTTAATAAAGGAAACCCTTCGTTTAAATCAAAGCGCATTTGATAGCCAAACAGACTATAGGTGCCAGTGTTGGTACGATCTTCTTTATAATGACCCGTTTCTAAAATGGTACGTGCTAAATCTAAGTAGGTTTGCTCAGACATGATGTGGATTCCTTTCTTTAACGTGCTTTTTGAAACTGGCGCTTGCGCTTAACGACATTTGTCAAATCAGCGATTACATCGCTAATTCGCCAAATTAAGTTAATGCTCAGCGTCAAACCGTTTCAAACGCACTCAGTTTTTTAACGTGCTTTTAAAACCATGTTCTTGCGTTTAGCTACACAAGTCAAACGATTGCTTTCAGCAATCATTCGCCTTGTTAGGCTAGTGCTCGGAATATACCTGGTTTGAATGCACTCATTTAGTTTGCGTATTCACTTAAGTATTCCCAGCGGGTCATTTTTTCGTCTAGTTGTTGGTTAAGTTGATCCATTTGGGCCTGCCACTCTGCTAATTTACCATAGTCCGCGCCGTTTGCGTTCATTTCTGCTTTGATGGTTTCAATCTGTTCGTCCAATTGTTCCATGTCGGCTTCGATGTGTTCGTATTCCTTTTGTTCGGCGTATGTTAATTTCTGCTTGGTCTTTGCAACTGGTGCTTCTTCAACCGATGCTGTCGCTGCTTTAGGCGCTGACTTAGTTGGTGTTGCTTTTTGTTTTGCCAAGTAATCGCTGAACAGGCCAACTTCGGTGCTAATCTTGCCGGCCCCTTCAAAAATCAAGAGTTTGTCGGCAACTTGATCGAGGAAGTAACGGTCATGCGAAACTGTGATCACAGTCCCGTTAAAGTTTTCCAAGTAATTTTCCAGAATCGTCAACGTGCCAATATCTAAATCGTTAGTTGGTTCATCCAGTAATAAGACGTTTGGTTGTTGCATCAAAATTTTCAACAAGTACAAGCGGCGTTTTTCACCACCAGAAAGTTTGCCAATCAATGTGCCGTGCATTTGACGGCTGAATAGGAATTGTTCTAACAATTGTGTGACACTGATCCGGTCCCCATTTTTACCAATGACTTCTTCGCCGGCTTCTTGCAAGTATGCAATCACTCGTTTGTTAGGATCTAAGTCTTCATTTTGTTGCGTATAGTAGCCGAGGTTGACGGTTTCGCCGACAATTAACTCGCCACTATCAAGTGGGAGGCGTTCAGCCAACACGTTTAACAGTGATGATTTACCGGCCCCGTTGACGCCACTAATCCCAATCCGATCATTCGCTTGAACTAGAATACTAAAGTCATCCAAAATCTGACGATCGCCGAGTTTTAAACTGGCGTTCTTTAATTCGAGTACTTTTTTACCTAACCGCGATTGCCCCATCTGAATATCGACTTCCGAATCGTCTGGTCCAGTGGTTAAATTCGCCTTTAAGTCATTGAAGCGATTAATCCGCGCTTGTTGCTTGGTTGTTCGTGCCTTAGCACCCGCGCGCATCCACGTTAATTCTTGCTTGTAGAGTTGTTGTTGCTTATGGGCAGCTTGTTGTTCACGTTCCAAGCGATTAGCTTTTTGGGTTAAAAATTGTTCATAGTTACCGTCATATGAATAGAGTTGACCACCGTCGAGTTCAAAAATTTGGTTCGCAACACGATCCAAGAAGTAGCGATCATGCGTGACAATTAAAAGCGCGCCTTGATATTGTGCTAAGCGTTTTTCAAGCCATTCAATGGAATCAAAATCCAAGTGGTTCGTTGGTTCGTCCAAAATCAATAAGTCTGGGCTTTCAATTAAGGCTTGTGCCAACCCAACCCGTTTTTGTTGGCCCCCAGATAATGTATTAATCGGTTGATCCAAATCCGTTAGATGTAATTGCGTCAAAATCGTCTTGATATCCGTATCAACCGTCCAAGCATCTTGTTGCGTCATTTGCGCATCAGCTTGTTCGTATTGCGTCTGTAACTTCGGATTAGTGGGATCTTGCGTATATGCCGCCAAGACGCGTTCATAGTTTTGAATCGTCTTGAAAACCGGATTATCGCCGGCAAAAATCGCCGCCATAATACTTAAGTTCGTATCAAAGCTTGGTTTCTGGGCTAAATAACTCATCGCGTATTGGTTAGGCGTTTCAACCTGCCCGCTATCGTATGAATCCGTGCCGGTAATCGCGTTGAGTAACGTCGTTTTCCCGGTCCCATTAATGCCGACTAAACCAATGCGGTCCCCTTCACGGATTAAAAATGAAATGTCTTCAAAAAGCGTTTTTTCGCCGTAAGTCTTCGTTAAATGCGTTGCTGTCAATGTTTGCAATATAGTCACCTTTTTACTTTCGTTACCACCAATCATAGCGAATAATCAGACGACTGACAATCAAAATGACAAAAAGAATGTCGTAAACTGTAAACAAATAAAAAACCCCCTGACAACGATCAATATTGTCAGGAGCTAACGTTTAAATTTCAGGGTACATATCTGCAATTGTGTGTTCTGCATCAATTACAATGTACAACCGACCATTTTTTTGTGAGATTTGGCTACTTTGATAAATATTATCTAAGCCACTATTATCTTTATTCTTGAATGGGAAATAAATTTGCATTGGTGCGCGATCTTGATCATCTTCAAAGATTAAATCGAGTTTTTCGATGTCTTGATACTTCGTTGCACGACCGAACATCCCCATTTCAAGAGAACCGGTGTTGATATCTTCGGACTTCACATGATCCGCTTCAGGTAAGATTTCGGCTTTGAAACTCTTGCAAGGGTGAATCTCTTGCATTGGGCCACCATTAATGCGACCATAACTGGTGGTAACACGGCTAATCCAAATATCATTTAATTCTTTGTGGCTGACGGTCCAAGCGTCACCATTTCTAAAATAAAATTTCAATTCCTTAAAAACATGTTGTGTCATCAATTGTCACCCTTTCTGAATGTGCTTACATGGTTATTTTAACACACCTTCTGAGGGAATGGCTTAGTTTTGTGCAGCCGATTGCAATAATTGGGCTTGATCGTTTGGTAATTGATCTAACACCACGGCTTTTTCGAGTTGCGCCAACATTTTTCCTAGTTGCGGACCAGGTTGATACCCATTTTGCATTAAGACTTGTCCATTGATGGCAAGTTCCGCCTTTTGCTTGATTTGCAGTGCCGCATACTTTGCTTGCCACTGATCAACTGCGACTGATTCACTGGTCATTAATTGGGCAACAATTAACGTGATGTCTAATACATGTTGCCCCGCTTGATAAAGGGCCCACTGATCGGCTGATTGGTCTAGAATGGCTGGCAATAATCCCAAACCTGCTTTAACCGCATCGATCACATCGTTAGCACTCTTCCAGCGTTTCAATAATTTGCCGGCGGCGGCGGGGGTTTTACCCAATAATGCATTGACTAGTAGCCAAGCCGTATCTTCATCATGAATCTGTTGCGCTGGTAATGCCGCTAATTTGGTCAGTCCCGCTGCTTCAGTCGCGAATGCTGGACAATATCGATACAACCCGGTTTTTAAAAAGGTTTGTAACCCATTTTGCCGCTGAATCCCTTGCAGCAACTTCACAAATTCGACATGAATGCGTTCCACCGCAATTTTCGTTAATAGTTCAGCATGTTTGGCAATCGCAGTTTGTGTTTCTGGTGTAACTGCAAAGCCGAGTTGACTTTCAAAACGGACGGCACGCATCATACGGAGTGCATCTTCCTGGAAACGTTCGTCGGCTTTGCCCACCGCTCTGATTTGTTGCGCTTTTAGATCGGTCAGGCCATCGAATAAATCAATAATCTCACCATCAGCGCGCATCGCAAGCGCATTAATCGTGAAATCCCGCCGTTGTAAATCTTCGGCTAACGACCGCACAAACGTCACTGAATCAGGCCGTCTAAAATCTTGATAGCCACTTTCCGTTCTAAAAGTGGTCACTTCATAGCCAGTCCCATGATCAAGAATCATCACAGTCCCGTGCTGGATTCCGGTATCGACCGTTCGTTTAAAAATTTGCTTCACTTCTGCTGGATACGCCGACGTTGCGATATCAACGTCGTGAATCGGCAAGCCTAATAAATAATCGCGGACACTGCCGCCGACGAAATAGGCTTCAAAACCCGCCGCTTCAATTTGTTTTAAGATTGGTAGGGCCGCTTCAAATTCCGGCGCAAAGGTGGTTACTTTCATGGCTATCCCTCTTATCTAACAATTAACTGTTTCTGATGCTATTTATCATACCACAATCAAGGGCCCCACTTCAGCCACCAAAGTGGTTCCAACTGTTTTTAACCCCCATTCCGTGCTATATTTGAGTTATGTAAAGGGGGCGTTGACATGACGAAACAACATACTTGGCAAACGACTAGTCGTGATTTAGCGGTGATTGCGCTGGGCTGTGCGATCTACGCGTTTGGGCTAGTGACCATCAACATTCAAAATCACCTGGCTGAAGGTGGCTTAACCGGGATTACCTTGATTTTACGGTATTGGTTGCATATCGACCCGGCGTATTCAACGGCTTTGTTAAATATCCCGCTAATTATTCTAGGCTATCGTTACCTCGGTAAACGCGCACTCGCCTACACGATTTACGGAACGGCGATGATGTCCGTTTTTCTATGGATTTGGCAACGTGTCCCCATCACAATTGATTTAAACCACGATATTTTAATCGCCGCTATTCTAGCCGGTTTATGTGGTGGCTTCGGCAGTGGGATTATCTACCGCTTCGGTGGCACAACTGGTGGCACCGACGTCATTGCCCGCATTATCGAAAAAGAAAAAGGGATGCCAATGGGCCGCTCCCTCCTTCTTTTTGACGTCGTAGTCTTAACACTCTCACTCAGTTACCTCGATATCGAACATATGATGTATACCTTAATTGCGTCTTACGTCTTCTCCCGGATTGTGAACTTCACACTCGAGGGTGCTTACGCCGCCAAAGGGCTACTCGTAATCAGTGACCACGCGCAAGCAATTGCCGATGACATTCTGGCCGATATGGAACGCGGCGTGACGTTTCTACAGGCCACAGGCGCTTATGCCCATCAAGACCGACCAATGCTGTACTGTGTCGTCAGTCCAAGTGAAATCGCCTATCTTAAACGGTTGATTAACCAACATGACCCGCACGCATTCGTTTCCATTATTGATGTGCACGAAGCACTCGGGGAAGGCTTTACGTACGACTAATCAATAAAAACGCCAGCGATTAATCGCTGGCGTTTTTAAGTGTCTTTATGATAATTCCTGTCCCTCAGTTAACTCAATTTCTTTTTCAACTTCTTCAACCGTCACAAAATATTTTTGATTGCGCAGAACAAAGAAAATCCCAATTAAAATCATTAAGCTCGCAAAATAAAAAGTCCAATGCGCTGACCATTTCTCAGCGATTTTACCAGCAACAAATGGTGCGATTGCCCCGCCAGTAAAGCGAATGAAGCTATATGCCGATGATGCAACACTGCGCTCAATCGAATCATTTTCCATCGCAACCGTCGTTAACAACGTATTCACCAAGCCTTGGAAGAAACCAGCAATGATGACGCCAAAGGCCACTAAGGCTGGTTGATCTGCATAAATACCGATCACCATTAAGCAGATCAAGAAAAAGCTTAACCCAAACAACAACGTCACAAGGGTATTCGTTTTTTGTTCCATCCGTGGTGCAATGAAAACCGATGCAATGGCTAACATCACGCCCCACCCGAAAAAGACAAAACCAACTTGCAATTCAGTTAACCCAACTAATAAGAATGGTGCATACGCTAAAATCGTGAAAAACCCGAAATTATACAATAATGCAATAATCCCGATTGAACGTAAACGATGATTTTTTAACGCGACAGCCCCTGCAAAAAAAGGCGCCTTTTTAGCAGGTTTAGCAATCGGTTCTAATGAAACCATGATGGTCAACGCCGCAATAAACATCAAAATGGCGACACCATAAACGGAAAACGCCATGAAAGACTCCCTAAGACGCCACCCACAAGTGGTCCAACGGCCATCCCAATTCCTAAAGATCCTTCGTATAACATAATCGCTTGTTCCGTTTTTTCAGGCATCACACTGACAATCGCAGTCAAAGCGGTTGATAGGAACAAGGCGTTCCCAAAGCCCCAACCGGCCCGTAGCGAAATTAATTGCGTAATGGTCTGTGAACGACCAGCTAACGCCGCAAATAAAACAATAATGATCAAACCAATACTAATCGTTTTTTTCGCACCAATTCTAGTGGAAATAAACCCTGTAAATAGCATAATAATCCCTGTGACCAACATATAACTCGTAAATAGTAAGGTCGTTTGCGCTGGTGTGGCATTTAATTTAACCGCAATCGTTTTTAAAATGGGATCAACTAAACCAATCCCCATAAATGCAACCATACGGTAGATTGTAAAATTAATCCGAACGCTGTTCGGACAAAAAAGATCAGCTTCCTTTAAAATGGTGTTTACCACAAACCCATCTTTTAGGAGCTGATCTTTTGTCTAGTATAACCTATTCCGAACGAATTAAAATTGAAACCTTTTGTGAACTAGGACTGTCCAATATCCAAATGGGCGTTCGGCTGAACCGATCACCGTCAACAATTTCTTATGAATTATCTCGATGTCAACCTTATCAGGCTGAATTAGCACAAACAGATGCCGAATACAAGCGATCACGATGTGGTCGGAAAACTAAGCTGAGCGATGAGTTAAAGCAAAAAATTCTCAACCATTTACGTCTAAGCTGGTCACCAGGAATGATTGCTCACGAATTTAAACTAGCTACTAAATCTATTTATAATTGGCTAAATCAGGGGAGAATTGGTTTCTCCTTGAATGATCTACCTTAACATGGCGTACGCCAACGGCGTAACGTTGATCAACGATCCAAATATAATCAATCTTTGGGGCGATCAATTGAACAGCGTCCCCTGATGATTAATCAACGTAATCGCATCGGCGATTTTGAACTAGATACAGTCGTTGGTCCTCGTGGGCATAGTAAGGCAGTTTTATTAACTTTAATCGATCGAAAATCACGGTTCTTTTGGGCATACCGGTTAAAAGATCGGACGACAGCGACTGTTAATGAAGCACTAACTAAGTTCCTAACCACTTTTAATGGTCCGGTGCACAGCTTTACTGTAAACCGTGGCACTGAGTTTAGTGGGCTAGTATCACTTGAATCACAATATGGTATTAAGACCTATTACTGCCATGCTTATACGCCAGCTGAACGTGGTAGTAATGAACGCTTTAATCGGAATTTACGTTATTTTTATTCTAAAGGGACTCGTTTTGAGCACATTAGTGCTCAAGATTTAACGACGACGTTACTCCAAATTAACCAGCGACCGCTTAAAATACTCGACTGGCAAACACCGTATTAGGTTATGCTGACAAATTTGTCCAAAAATTCGGATTAAATTTGCAATCTACCGGGTAAAGACTGAATCAAGTTGTATTGTTGAAAAATAAAGCCAATCGTCTGTCTGCGAAAAGCCGCTAGTTGATTGGATTTCAATTGATACGGATTAATCCCCGCAATTGCCACAGTGCCGCCTGTAGGTCGCGTAATCCCTGAAATACAATACAACAACGTACTCTTACCAGACCCAGAAGGCCCAACAATACTGACCAACTCCCCTTTTTGCACCGTAAACGAAATATTTTTCAATAAGGTTGTCGTCTGGTCAGACTGCCCAATTGACACCACTTGTGTTAGTTGGTCAACCGAAAGTATTGTGTTTGTCATCCTAAAAACCTCCCCAAATAAATCCTGTTCCCGATTCCTCTTCAATGTACCACTTTCATCTGGGGAAGAAACGCGACTAAAGACGCAAAAAAACGCCCGACTAAAGTAATAGTCGGGCGTTTTTTTGCATTATTGCATGGCTTGGTAATCGTCATAGAGAGTTTGCATCTCTAAATCGTTTGGCACGAGCTTCAAATATTGTTTGAGGGCCGCTAACATTTCTGGGACCTGTGCCATTTCTTGGAAGAATAAAATTAAATCGTGTAGGAAGTCCGAGTTATCTTTCAAGTCAGGATAAGCTAACAGATAATTTTCGCGCGCTTGGTCAACATCATCCACCGCCATCTGTGATTGCGCCAATGACCAATATAAATCAGCCGTTGGTTTATGATTTTCAATCGCATCTTGTAAGAAAGCAATGTTTTCGGCATGGCGGCCTTGACGGCGATAAACTTGGCTCAAGGCACTAATTTCGCCCATATTATCAGGATCAATCTTGAGGGCCTCGTTTAGCATCTGTTCAGCAACCTCGTTATTACCTAATTGAAGCGCTAGATCGCTCCCCTTTTGATAGAGGACCTCGTTGTAGGCATCGTACCCAATTCCGGTCTGAACGGTCGTTAAGGCGTCTTCTAATTGATTCTGAGCCTCTTGAGCTGCTGCCAAGTAAGTATATAGTGACGTATATTGTGGATCAGTCGTCTGTAACTTGGTTAAGATTTCAATTGCTTTTTGATAATCCTTAATTTGTAAGTACAAAAAGCCCATCTGGAATTGATCGTCTTCTGTTAGAAATTCTGGCGTCAACCCTTCGTAAATCTGCAAAGCTTCTTCAAAAGCCCCACTGCTGGCATAACTAGTTGCCAACCGCTTTTGAATATTCACCTGTCCCAGTTCAACAACGTCTTGGTCGATGAGCGTCTCATAGTAATTGGCGGCCTTCACATATTCACCCATTTCAAAGTACAATTCAGCTAATGCGAATTGCATGACGGGTTCATCTGGATATAAGCGCAACGCCGTCAATAATTTTTGTTCACTAACTTCTGGTAAGCCCATTGTTTGATAGACATCAGCTGCCGTCAGCAGACTTTCGGCGTACGCATTGGATTCTGGCGTAATATCTGCCAACAAGTTCAAGGCGTCGTCGTATTGGCCATTGCTGACCGCAATATCTGCCAGTGTTGTTCTGATTTGATCTTCTTCAGGAAATTGGGCCAACAATTGTTGGTAAATTGTCGTTGCTTGTTCCAAAAAACCCATCGCATATAACTCTTCAGCTAAGCTGTAGAGCGTATCGGGTTCATCAGCAACTAAGGCTTGTTGGAAGTAAGTCTGTGCTTGTTCTAAATTATTATCTTCTAATGCTGTAAGCATTTGTTCTGAATTCGTCATTTAACCACCCTTTTTCGATTGTTCCATTTTAACATATTCGGATTAATTGCCAATAAAAAAAGACTGGGAAAAATCCCAGCCTATAAATTGAATTCTTATTTAACAGAATCCTTTAATGCTTTACCTGGCTTGAATGCAGGTACTTTGCTTGCAGGAATCTTAATTTCTGCACCAGTTTGTGGGTTACGGCCCTTACGAGCTGCACGTTCACGTACTTCAAAAGTACCAAAGCCGATTAGTTGAACTTTGTCACCTTTTTTCAAAGTGTCTTGGATTGAACCAAATACTGCATCAACTGCAGCAGTTGCATCCTTCTTAGTTAAACCAGTCTTTGATGCTACGCCTTCGATCAATTGTGCTTTGTTTGCCATGTTTTTCACCTCCTGCTCATCACAGATAATCAGTAATTAATTACCGAAACCATTTTTGAGTGGTCAAAAATGACGAAACAATGATTTGATCACCATTTCATTTTTTAATTTATCACACAAACCTAGTGATAGCAAGGAATTTCGCTAAAAAATAGCATTCTGAGCAAATTAGTTAATCATATTAGCGGATTTTTGAAAAAACAGCTTATTTTCGTTGACGAGGGATCAAATGGATTGGTGTACCAGTAAAGTCAAAGGTTTTCCGT
Source organism: Latilactobacillus sp. VITA-14 (assembly GCF_046580785.1). Taxonomy (NCBI): domain Bacteria; kingdom Bacillati; phylum Bacillota; class Bacilli; order Lactobacillales; family Lactobacillaceae; genus Latilactobacillus; species Latilactobacillus sp. VITA-14. The sequence goes on along the minus strand of NZ_JBJKTM010000005.1, from coordinate 27,010 downwards.
AATTGATTCTTCAAGAAACGTTGATATGAGAAATGAAGCAAGTTAACATCGTTTACGAAGACCACAAATGTAGGCGGTTGAACCGCTACTTGTGTCATGTAATAAATGCGCAATCGTTTCCCATTAATAGCTGGAGTTGGTGTCACCGTTGTTGCATCCATCAAGACTTCGTTTAAGAGTGCTGATTGGATGCGCCGGTTTTGGTTTTCACTCACTTGTTCAATCATCGCTGGCAAGTTTTGCAAGCGAACGCCGGTCTTAGCCGATACAAAGATGATTGGCGCATAGTCTAAGTATTGGAATTGATCGCGCACGTGATTTTCGAACTCTTTCATCGTGTGGTTGTCTTTTTTAAGTGTATCCCACTTATTAACCACGATGATAATCCCACGACCAGCTTCATGTGCGTAGCCAGCCACTTTCTTATCTTGTTCACGAATACCTTCTTCAGCATTCAAAACGACTAATACGACGTCTGAACGGTCAATCGCACGTAATGCACGCATTACGGCGTATTTTTCAGTATTTTCGTAGACCTTACCCCGTTTACGGATCCCGGCAGTATCAATCATGGTAAATTCTTGATTATCTTCAGCCGTGAACTTCGTATCGATGGCATCCCGCGTAGTCCCTTCAATTTGAGAGACAATTACCCGGTCTTCTTTTAACATCGCGTTCACAAGTGATGACTTCCCAACATTGGGACGGCCAATCAAACTAAACTTGATGCTATCGTCTTCTTCTTCGTCATCTTCAGCTGGGAACTTAGCAACGGCGGCATCTAAAAGATCACCTAACCCTTGACCATGAGCCCCTGAAACGGCGATGGGTTCGCCAAAGCCAAGACTATAGAAATCAAAAATATCTTGGCGTTGTTCTGGATTATCCGCCTTATTAACCCCAAGTAAGATCGGTTTGTCAGCGCGGTATAAAATTTGTGCAACTCGCTCATCCGCATCAGTAACCCCTTCTCGTGCACTCACTAAGAAGATAATCACGTCTGCTTCATCAATTGCAATTTCTGCTTGTTGTTTAATCTGTTCCATAAATGGTGCGTCACTAATTTCAATCCCACCGGTATCGATTAGGCTAAATTCATGCCCTAACCATTCACTTGTGGTATAAATGCGATCACGCGTAACCCCTGGCGTATCTTCAACAATCGAGATCCGCTCACCGGCAATGCGATTAAAAATCGTCGATTTACCGACATTAGGTCGACCAACAATGGCGATAACTGGTTTTGTCATTGTATTCATTCCCTTCGTTGTTCAGTGTACCCTGTCTGAGCCAAACTGACAAGGTCACTCCGACAAAGTCCGCTGAACTTCCGCTTCCTCTGCGTCGTACTAATCAATCACCGACATAAACGTAGGGTCTGAGACAAAACCTAGTTTTGTCCCAGACCCTACCTTTTTGCATATGACTTTTAAAAAAATTATTTATCGTCTAATGTTTTACCAAGCATGTCGCCGATACTGAAACCTGTTTCTTCTTCTGGCATCACATAGTCAGAAGGCGCCACATCTTCGTGTTCTGAATCCTTAGCACCAGCAGGTTTTTCTTGCAATGCTTTGATTGATAAACCTAAACGTTGTTGTTCAGGATCAACTGATAAGACCTTGACTTGAACCGTTTGGCCTTCTTCTAACACATCGTTTGGTGTGGCGATATGTTGATGTGAGATTTGTGAAATATGCACTAAACCTTCAACCCCAGGGAAGACTTCAACAAAGGCGCCAAATGTTGTTAAACGTTTAACGACCCCTTCTAAAGTGCTACCAACTGGTGCTTTATCAGCGATATCATCCCAAGGACCAGGTTGCGTATCTTTAATTGATAATGAGATCCGGCCTTTTTCTTGGTCTAAGCTCAAGACTTTCACTTGCACTTTTTGACCAACTTCTAAGACATCAGAAGGTTGGTTAATGTGATCATATGAAATTTCAGAAACGTGGACTAAGCCGTCAACGCCACCTAAATCGATGAATGCGCCAAAGTTTGTCAAACGAGCAACTTCACCTTCAACAACATCCCCAGGTAACATTTTTTCAAAAACTGCTTGTAACTTAGCTTGACGTTCTTGTTCCAATAATGCTTTACGTGAAAGAATTAAACGGTTTTCACTTGGTTCAATTTCAATAATTTGTAAGGTTAATTCTTGGCCTTTAAAGCTGCTTAAATCACGTACGAAACGATCAGAAATCATTGAAGCTGGTACGAAGCCACGGACACCAGCATCGACGACTAAGCCGCCTTTAACCACGTCGATGACTTTAGCTGTGATTGTTTCTTGATTAGCAAATTTTTGTTCAATTTCAGACCAAACTTTACGGGCTTCTAAGCGACGTTTAGATAATAAGTAGCTCCCGTTTTCTTTATCGTTACCGATTCTTGAAATGACCACTAAATCTAATTGGTCGCCTACTTTGGCAACGTCTGCGATGTCTTCAATAGGTTGACTTGATAATTCTTTTTGAGGCACAACCCCTTCAACACCAGTTCCTTCGATGCCGACAATCACTTGTCGATCTTCAATTGCTAAAACTTCACCTTTAACAACGTCCCCAATTTTGACTTCGTGGACACTGTCTAAAGCAGCTGCCATTGCATCGCTGCTTTGGGTGTTATTCAAATTAGCTTCACTCATAGCTAAAATCCTCCTTAACGACTATCTATACAGTTACTATTTTAGTTGATATCTATTCGGATTACCAGTTATTTTACCTCGTTCAAAGATAAAATTACATATTTTTCTTTACAATTGCTAATATTGTGTCGACCACCTCATCGATTGTTAACTGAGTTGTATCGATTTCAATGGCGTCGTCAGCTTTTTTTAAGGGTGAAATGGCCCGTGTACTATCTTTTTGATCACGTAATTCAATCTCTGCTTGTAGCGTTGCTAAAGGCGTCATAATCCCCTTAGCTGTATTTTCAGCATAACGGCGTTTAGCTCGTTCTTGGGCACTTGCCACCATAAAAATTTTAACCTTCGCAGCAGGTAACACCGTTGTTCCAATATCGCGTCCATCCATGACGACTTGACCTTGATCTGCAATCTGACGTTGCCGTGCAACCATCTCAGTGCGCACACCAGCTAAAGCTGATACTTGTGAGACATTATTCGTAATTTCAGGGGTTCGAATGGCTAATGTAATATCTTCACCATTCAAGAAGACTTTTTGCCCTGCTTGGTCAGGTTTAAATTGGATATCTGCTTCTTTTAAAGCTGCTAAAATTCCCGCTTCATCCCCGAAGTCTAACCCTAATTTCTGTGCTAACACGGTTGATGCGCGATACATAGCACCCGTATCAACGTATACGAACCCTAATTTAGTAGCCACAATTTTAGCGACCGTACTTTTACCAGATGATGCTGGTCCATCAATTGCAATTTGCATGTTCTGCCTCCTGAAAAAATCATTAAAAAAGGCTGGGAGTTTCCCCAGGCCTTTTGGTAGTACTTATTATTTAACTTTTAGAGCTGTGCCTGGTGCCACTTGTGAATTGGCTGTTAACCCAGGGTTTAATGCAAGTAGTTGATCGAGTGTTAAACCGTTATTAACCGCTGCGCGGTATAAACCTTCGCCGGCTTTCAACGTATAAGAACCACCCGTTGTTTCGCTTGAACTGCTACTTTCAGTTGTTGTTTCTTCGCTACTACTATTTTGAGCGTCTGCTTGAGCTTGGCTTTGACTATTAGCCTTTTCAGCTTCTTCTGCAGCTTGTTTGCTACTTTCAGCTGCTTGGCTTTCACTAGCCGCTTTTTCACTTTCAGCCTGTTTAGCTTTACTTTCGCTGGCCGCTTTGGTAGCACTTTCGCTAGCAGACTTCGCTTTTTTAGCTTCTTTCTTAGAAGCACTATCACTATCAGAAGTATTAACGACAATCTTACTAGACTCGACTGGGCGGTTAGCCCGGCTAGAATGAATCGTATAGGCAATAATCGGAAATGCAATCATTAAAACAAGCAATACACCTAGAATAATGGCAAAATATGTATTTCCTTTTTCCTTACTCTTGGAAGCAACACGCGATAAATTCCCGCGATCATCACGATCATCATCAAACTGGCTTTCCCAGGGTTTGTCTTCCGTCTGATTATCTAATTTTTTCTTATCATCTTTGAGCATTGACGGCCCTCCCTATTGGTATTCTTTGATATTGTACCATAGACCCTTTTAAAATACCCAGAAAATCTCTAAAACAATTGCTTCAAAATACCGTCCCAATGGTCTAACCCGTCTATTTTAGGGGATTTATCATCAGTTAACGTTTTTAAATTAAATTTTTCTAAAAAGACCGTTGAATCCTGTTGACCACAACATTGATCAGCATGGGCAACCTGTTGGGGTTGCTCGTCAAAATAGTTCACAATAAATTGCCGCCGACAGCCTTGTAAGTTTAAATAATCAACCATTGTTTGAAGCGCAAAACGCTTTTCTTTTTGCCGATTCTGTAACAGTTCACTAACGGCCTGTTCATCCATCCCAATTTGCTGATACCGCCGTAATAATTCAAACTCGTTGCCTTGGCTTTGTTTAAATAATGTCGGTTCTTGATAGAAACGCCGAATCAATCCAGCTTCAGGAATCCCAAATGACACTAACGACTGTTGCAGATACGTATCTTGCGGTGTTGCTAACAACATTGCATAGGCTGGTTGGCCATCGCGCCCTGCACGACCGACTTCTTGTAGATAACTTTCGATATTTTGCGGTAAATGATAGTGAATCACATAGCGAATATTGGCTTTATTAATCCCCATTCCAAATGCATTCGTTGCGCAGATTACGTCCAACTGCCCTTGCATAAACTGTTGTTGAATAATGAAGCGCTCCTGTGGCGAAAGCGCTGCGTGATAATAGGCAACTCGCATCGCTGTCTTTTGTTGCAAAAAAGCCGCAATCTCGACAGTCTTTTGACGACTTGAAAAATAAATAATCCCAGGCCCCTGACTCTCAGTTACTAATTGTTGCAAAAAGGCGTTCTTACTCGCTTCATCCGCTTGTTGACTCACCCCTAAGTAAATATTAGGACGATCAACCGACGTAATAATCCTATTGGCCGACTGCAAATCTAGCTTGGCTAAAATATCATGCCGAACCTGTGCATCAGCTGTTGCAGTTAGTGCGAGCGTTGCCCCCGGATTTAATTGGTGCTTGATTTGCGCAAGCACTAAATAATCCGGCCGAAAATCAATCCCCCATTGTGAAATACAGTGGGCTTCATCGATGACCAATAAATCAATCTGGCATTGTTGTAGTGCTTGAATGACCGCCGGCTGGCTTATCGTTTCAGGCGCCATAAACACGAAACGATACTGTGGCAATTGTCGCAATAACGCATGCTTTTGCCGCGGTTCCAAATTTGAATTAATCGCGACTGCCTTTTTTTCACCTTGGTAATTCAACTGTGCGACCTGATCTTGCATCAATGCAATTAAAGGTGAAATAATGACAGTGGTATGGCCCAAAAGATAGGCTGGTAATTGATAACATAATGATTTTCCCGTCCCGGTCGGTAAAACCGCCAAAGTCGCTTGGCCCGCCAAAACAGATTGAATCACTTCTAATTGTCCTGGCTTAAATATCTCATAGCCAAACCGCTCTTTTAGCGTTTTATAAATCAGTTCATCCGTGCTCATTGGGCGTTCACCTGCCTTTGAATTTGATAAAGCCGATACTCAAAGAAATCTAGACCGGGGAGTGCGGTTTGTGCTTCATTATAGCTGAGCGATGGCTGTTCAGTCATCAATCTAGCTAGTTTTTGTGTAGTTGCATCCTTTAAGAATTGTTCAAACGGAAACCGTGGGAGTAACATCGCGGTTTCTAAAAGGTGTTCTTTAATCGTTCCGATCTTAACCCGGCGCTGGCGGCTGATTTGTTCAACACTCGCCCCTTGTTGGATCAATTGCCAGGTCTGTAACGTACTCTGACTCAATTGCGTTTCAGCCTGATCCACTAATTCATTCAATAGCGGATAAGTCGTTTGGTGCGCCAATAAAAGCCCTAAAATTTGAGCAAAGGCGTCGATGGTCCGCACACGAACTGTCAAGGATGGGCTATCTAAGGCTTGCGCCAGTTGTTGGTAGCTTTTGCCCAAGACTTGATGTCCGATCAGTTGATTTGCCACAAGATCGGCTTGTTGCGGATCTAACTGGTCAAGTAATTGCGCCAATTCTAGCTGGAATTGACTGCTAAAATTGATGGTTGCCTTATGCCGCTTAAACCAACTGACCACCAACACGCGGTCCTTCATACTCGTTTCCAATGGATAGTACTGCGTATTTTGATGATGATATTCCGACACAATTTGAACGGCCAACATAAAACGAGCAGTGAATTGGGGTAAGTGACCCATCTGTGGGCCTTCATAGTGCGTCGGCCAAACTAATTGCGGCTGCCATTCAGCTTGTTTTTGTTGCCCGGTAGCAGTCAACCAAACATACCGCTCATCGATTTCAATCCAACCATTTTGCTGAAGTCGTTTTAATTCTGCTTGAAATTGTGCCTGTTCTAGATTAGGATAAATTTGGAGCCATTTTAATAATCCATATGCTAAACCGGCATACAGATTTGAAGTAGTTCGTTTACCAATTAAGGTATAGTAGATTGCTTGATACCGCCTTTTCTCAGGCGCCAACAAGCATAGTAGATACGCCATTAACATCATCAATTAAGTCCTTTATTGAGAAAGTGTGAATTTAATGCTCTATAGTCAAGTCATCCCGGAACGCTGTATCGCCTGCGGTCTCTGCCAGCTAAAGGCGCCCGACTTATTCGATTACGATCAAGAAGGAATCGCCTTTTTTAAACCCGATCATAATCAGGGAACGACGCCAATTGAAGATCCTAAAGAACGAATTGCGTTTAAAACCGCCTACACCGCCTGTCCAACTGGTGCGATTGTACGCCAATCAACGCCATTTTCATCGTAGCATATTTACGTCCTATAAAAAAGGTTGTGCCCGCTTGGACACAACCTTTTTTGCTGCCATTTATTTGGCAATTGGTTTTTGCATATGTTGTTTTAGCCATGGTAAAATCCGTAAATATAAAACGGCAAACACCACCGTTACGAGTGCCCCTTTAATTAAATTAAACGGTACTAATCCAAATAGAATGTATTTGGTAGTCGACATTCCTAAGTTCAAACCCATCAATTTAATATAGAGCGGTAAAATGAAAAGCCAGTTAGCAAATGACATGAAGATCGTCATGCTGACAGCCCCCGCAACACCAGCAATTGCTTGACCTACTAAAACGTTCGATTGACGCTTGAATAAATAATAGAATGGTAACAAGTAGCAGATTGACGCCAAGACACCGGCAAAGTCGCCGACCAAACTCGGTAAGCTAGCACCGGTCATAATGAAATGAAGCGTCGAGCGAATCAATGCGACCCCCATTCCTCCAATTGGTCCGTAAACGAACGTCCCTAACAGGACAATCACGTCACTAAAATCAATTTTTAAAAACGGAAATGCGAGAATAATTGGAAATTCGAAAAACATGACGACAAATGAAATTGCCCCTAGCATTGCGACCCCAATCATCGTACGAACTTTTGAAACTTGCATTACTAACACCCTCCAGATGAGGTTGCCTTCGTCAGCGGACTTAGCCAAGTCTGATTGCATCAAAAAAGTCTGTTAATCAGGGAGATTAACAGACCTTACTTGCATACATTCATACCCAAATAAGCCCTATCTTCTTCCATCTAGACTTTCACTATCGGTACTGGAATCACACCAGTTCAGCCACCACAAGAATCAACATTGTAGCAGGTCGCGGACTTTTACCGCCGGTCGGGAATTACACCCTGCCCCTGAAGACGAACCATTAACATTTTGTTCGAAATAAGCATAGCAAATCAACGTGCCAAAAGCAACTAATTAATCATGCCGTGATAATTTTGGTCGATTCTTATGCTGTGGTTTTTCATTTAGTTCAGCAATTTTTTTGAATTCTGCGACTTCGATTGGTTTCAAAGCACGGTATTCGCCAGAAACTAACCCATCTAACGTTAAGAAACCATATGTTTCCCGTTTCAACTTTGTTACGGGTAGGCCAACCGCAGCTAGCATGTTCTTAACCTGATGATTCATCCCTTCGTGAATGGTGATGCTTACAATGGCAGTGTTCTTACGCCGATCAGTTGAAATTACTTTGACCTTGGCTGGTGCTGTTTTGCGTTTTTCTAAGACAATTCCTTTACGCAATTGGCGCAACATATCTGCAGTTGGTAATCCTGAAACCTTCGCAATATAAGTCTTGTCGACTTTATATTTTGGATGCATCATCATGTTGGCAAAATCACCATCATTCGTTAGTAGTAATAAGCCAGATGTATCGTAATCTAATCGACCGATTGGATAAACCCGTTCAACGATATCGCCAAGGTATTCAGTGACGACCCGGCGTTTCTTATCATCTGTCACTGCTGAAATCACTTGGCGTGGTTTATACAAGACATAATAGACCTTGCGTTCACGCGTTAACGGCACACCGTCAACTTCAATATGATCGCTTGTGCTATCCACCTTGATACCCATTTCCTTCACCACTTTACCATTTAAGGTGACGTGACCAGTTGCAATTAAGGTTTCTGCTTTCCTTCTTGAAGCTACCCCAGCATTTGCAATCACTTTTTGTAATCGTTCCATTTATTGTTCTCCTTTGGACGTCTCTTCCGACGTCGTATCTGTTTCATTTAACGTTTGTTCAAATTGACGGTAATACAAGTCTGCTGTACCACCTTCACTACCATCGACATCAGCGTCAAGTGCCAATTGTTCAAGTGGTGGTAATTCATCGAGCGATTCAAGACCAAAGTAATCTAAAAAATAGGTGCTCGTTCCATATAAAATTGGCCGACCAGGCGCATCCTTACGCCCTTTTTCGCTAATTAATTGGCGGGCTAACAAGGTTTGGATGGCCCCACTACTTTGAACACCTCGGACCTCATCGACTTCAATCCGCGTGATTGGTTGGCGATAGACAATAATTGCCAATACCTCAAGAGCGGCCTGACTAATACTAGTTGACACCGGTCCATCAAAATAGGTCTTCAACAACGTCGCGTATTCTTTTTTGGTGACTAATTTATAGATATCTTCGGCTTGAATCAGGTTCAAACCCGATTCAGTGTTGCCGCGGTAACGATTTGCCAATTTTTCTAATAACTGGCGGACTGCCGGTTCATCGAGATGAATAAGTTGCGCAATTTGCGCAAGCGCAATTCCTTCGTCCCCCGCGACATATAATAAACTCTCAATTTCAGCGAGATGATTCAACTGAAATGCCCTCCTTCAACCGAACCATGATTGGTGCATCATAGTCGGCTTGTTCGCAAATAATTTTTCGATCCTTCATCAATTCTAGTACGGCTAAAAATGTTGTGACGATTTCATCTCGATCTGTTTTAACAACGACCAACGCTTCAAAAGCAACTGGTTGAGCGGCTAAATGACGCACAATCCAACTCATTTTATCCGTAATCGAAATTTCGTCATTTTGGACCGTTTTGAAGACCGGTTGTTTAGCTTGGGCTTCGACCAACATTTTAGAAACTGCGGCCGCTAAATCGCGTGGCTTAATCACGCCGCGCGCCAGTGGGACCACTTTTTCAGCTGGATTACTACTAGCTGGCTTAGCAAAGAGCTGTTGGCGCTCCAATTCGCGCTCTTGCAAAACCGTTGCGACCTTTTGGAAGGCTTGGTACGCCAATAGTTGGTCCACTAATTCCTGCCGTGGATCGACGTATTCTTCTGTTTCTTCTTCAATTAATTCAGGTGCCTTAGGTAAGAGCAACTTACTCTTAATCTTCATCAACGTCGCCGCCATTACTAAATAATCACCTGCAACATCTAGTTTCAATACTTGCATTTGGTGCAAGTAATCAAGATATTGCGCGGTGATTTCAGCAATGGGAATATCATAAATATCAATCTTAGTTTGCTTAATTAAATGTAATAATAAATCGAGTGGTCCTTCAAAATCAGTCAAGACCAACGTTAATTGTTCAGTCATTGGTCAATCTAGTCCATTTCTGTATTCTGATGTTGTTCCCATTTAGCAATCAATGGCGCAGTCTCTAACGAACCCATCACGCGACTTTCAGGATAAAGCGCCGCTAATTCATCCAACATGGTGAAATAGTTCTCGTCGCTACGTTCCGAAGGGTTCAGTGAAATATGGCGCACTAAAATATAGTCCGCACCCAGTTCAATCCCCACAACACCGGCAAAATCGCCGGCTTCATTGCGCCATAAATATAAATTGCGTTGCTCATCCGACGTATAGAGCGCCAATTCAGCTTGTACATGACTGACTTCTTTTAAATCCGGTACGAAGGATAAAAAGCCCATCGCAATCTTTTCATAATCATTTTTATACTTGAATAACATGTTGACCTCCATTGATCAAACAAAGTTCTAATAGCATTAACTCTACCATAGTTTATAAAGCGCGACAAATCTAATTTAATCGCGTGGATGACTCCGTTGGTAAACTTCTGTCAAATGTTTCTTACTAATATGCGTGTAAATTTGAGTCGTTGAAATATCTGAATGCCCCAATAATTCTTGTACAATTCGCAGATCTGCGCCATTTTCAAGTAGCACAGTGGCAAACGAATGCCGCAATGTATGTGGGGTCACGTCTTTTTCAATCCCAGCCGTTTTAACATGTGCCTTCAGGTTCTTCCAAATCCCTTGGCGCGTCAACCCGTTACCATGGAAATTAACAAACAGGTACGGGTTAGCACGCCCCTTCGTTAATTGATTCCGGCTACGATCGAGGTATTGATTAATCCAATCAACCGCTACATCACCAATCGGTATAATCCGTTCCTTATTCCCTTTGCCGAGGGTCTGAATTAAGCCCAGTGATAAATGCAAATCAGCCATCTTTAGATGAATCAGCTCGCTAACTCGTAACCCCGTCGCATATAAAACCTCTAGAATCGCTCGATCTCGTAATCCAAGTGCGGTGCTCGTATCTGGTGCCGCCAATAGTCGCTCAATCTCCGCCGTCGATAAAACAGCCGGTAGATGACGGCCTTGTTTGGGCGAATCGATTTGGAGCATCGGATTTTGTTTAATCTGTTTTTCACGCGCTAAATACTGATAGAATTTACGTAACGTTGAAATGCTCCGTGTAATACTACTTTGTGCCTTATGCACATCAGTTTGTTCTTGCAAGTAGTTCAAAATTAAAAAGCGGTCTTCAGTAAAATTGGCAACCTGCTGACGTTGTAAAAACGCCGCAAACTGTTGTAAATCCTGCCGATAACTCTGGCGCGTATTCTCCGAAAGACCGCGTTCAACTTTTAAATAATGTAAATAATCTTGAATTAAATCATCCATGTGCTTCCTCTTTTACAACTGCGTCACGTCAATTTGGCGACTAGGATCCAGTTGATTGGCTGGTAACCCATTTTGTTGGTTAATCTGTTGGCAACGTGCACAAATCCCGTGAAATGTTAAACGATGATCTAACACCGTAAATGTGTAATCATCATATACCTGTTGTTCCACGGCAGGCAATAAATCCGTATGAATTTCTTCGATTGCCCCACATTGCAGACACAACAGGTGATGGTGGAAATGATGGTCGTGATCAGTCTCACACAAGTCATAGTGGGTCATCCCATCTTCAATGAACCGAACTTTATTCAACACATGCAGTTCCGTCAACATCTCAAGGGTGCGATACACAGTGGCCAACCCAATTTCAGGGACCACCTCTTTAGTTGCCATAAAAATCTGTTCGGCACTCAGATGCGCTTGGGCATGGTCCAAAATGACCGCCACCGTCGCAGAGCGTTGTGCTGTTAACTTGTAGCCGGCCGCTTGTAGCTGCTCGGATATTCGGTCTAATTGCTCAGCTTTATCCATTTAGCAACTTCCTTTTCAATCATTCAAAAAAGCTTAGTCTTGCTTCTCGTCATCTGTAATTGGGGCAATATCAGCTTGACCTTTTTCAGTTAAACTCGTTAGGCCCTCTGCTTGAGTAATTAAGCCATTTTTCATTAACCGGCCTAATGCCCGCTTAAAACTGCCTTTACTAATCCCAAAGTAACTCTTAATCGCTTCTGGATCGCTCCGGTCAGTGTATGGCATTGCGTAATCAGGTTGCCGTTTTAAGACAGCCATAATCATTTCAGCATCGTCGCCAATTTCTTCATATGCCCGTGGTTTCAAACTGACATTTAAACTACCTTCAGGTCGCACACCAATGACGCGCCCCTTAACCTGTTGACCCAAACGTGGTTCTGCTTCACGTTCAGAAGGATGAATGAACCCAATGTAAAAGTCATCCGTTAAAATAAACGTCCCGGCTAACTTCAAACGGTAGACCGTCCCCATCACGTCTTGGTTCTTCATTTCTGGTTTAGCACCTTTTGAAATTGATCTGAAGATGCTTTCGTCAGCTAGTTGGCCCCACATCCGCCCTTTTTGATCGACTTCAATCGCAATCATTAAACGATCACCTGGTTTAGGCCATAATTTCGTAATGGTTGGTAAAATATCCAGTGATACGACAATATCCTTATCTGGCAAGCCAATATTGACGAAAACGCCTAAATCACGCCGCGTTTCAACCACTTCACCAAAGGCATAATGGCCCACGCGTGATTTAGGAATAAACGTTGATAAGATCAATTCCCGACTTGAGTTTTCATAAGCAAAACCAGTCACCGTTTCACCGATTGTCAATTCTTGTTCTAAAGTTTCTTTTTTTAATTCAAATGTCACGCCGTCTTTTTGGACAAAGAAGGCTGTTTCATTTTCATCTGTTACTAAGGCAGTAATGACTTGCCCGATTAATTCATTCATAGTTAACCTCTTTTATTCTTATTAATTAATGAATTGGTACTAAATTAAAGACCGTTAAAATGGTATAAGTAATCCCCGCTGCAATTACGGGGCCAGCCGCAATCCCTTTTAGAAAAACGACACCCATGATGGTCCCAAAAACCAAGGCCACTGTCATCTCAGGACTAGCGGACAATAGCCCCACACCCTTCGCTGATAGTACAGCAACTAACACGCCACAACCAACTGCAATAAAACCCGCCGGCGTTTTAAAGGCATTGATTAAGTCTTTGACACCAATTTGCCCCGTTGCAATCGGGACTAGGATAGCAACCGAAATCACTGTCACTCCCCAATTAATGCCTTTGGCTTGGATCACAGGCAGCACCTTATTTGAAATCGGGAATACCTTTAATATTAAAACAACCGCGGTCGCAATGATTAAAGATTGATTTTTCGCTAACAATGCAACGATTAAAATCGCTACTAAAAATAACCAACTTTCCATGTAAACCTCCAATAAAGTCTCCCTACTATTGTACCGATAAATGAACGACTTGTCAGTATTTTAAGAAAAGTAATTCAAGATTCGCGTTTTTAAAACAAAAAAAGCCCCCTCTTTTCAGAGGGGGCTTCATTTCATCATTCAGGAATGATTAAAGAGCGTTTGTTGCACCGCGGTAAACAATCCCACGACGTGAATCAACAGTCACAACTTCGCCATCTTTGATAGCTTCTGTTGCGTCTTTAGCACCAACAACAACTGGAATACCCATAGCGATACCAACAACAGCAGCGTGTGATGTTAAACCACCGTTTTCAACAACGATAGCACTTGATTTTTCGATTGCTGGTAAGTATTCTTTGTCAGTTGATTTAACAACTAAGATACCACCATCAATTGCTTTTTCAGCAGCTTCTTTAGCGTTTGAAGCGACAACAGCCTTGCCAACGATTGTTTCATCGCCAACACCTTGGCCTTGTGTTAATTTTGAACCAATTAATTGGATCTTCATAACGTTTGTTGTGCCACGTTCGCCAACAGGAACACCAGCAGTGATCAAGATTAGGTCGCCTTCTTTAGCAAAACCATGTTCTTGAGCTGTTTGTGTAGCTAAGTTGAACATATCATCTGTATTAGCAGGTTTCTTAGCGATAACTGGGTATACACCATAGTTAACTGTTAAACCACGACGTGTACGTTCGTCGAATGTAACGGCTAAGATGTCAGCTTGTGGACGGTATTTAGAAATCATACGTGCTGTTGAGCCTGATTCTGTAGCAGCAACGATTGTCTTGATTCCTAAGTTACGTGCGGTGTGAGCAACAGCTTGGCCAATTGATTCTGTCAAGTTAGTCTTGCTGTATGCTTTCAATGCGTATGCATCGCGGTCTGTTAATGATTTTTCTGTTCTTTCATCAATGCGAGCCATTGTTGCAACAGCTTCTACTGGGTAGTCACCGTTAGCACTTTCACCTGAAAGCATTGTTGCGTCAGTACCATCAATAACAGCGTTAGCAACGTCGTTAACTTCAGCACGTGTAGGACGTGGGTTTTCTTGCATTGAGTCCAACATTTGTGTAGCTGTGATAACTGGTTTGCCAATAGCGTTACATTTCTTGATCAAGTTCTTTTGTACAAAAGGAACATTTTCAAATGGAATTTCAACACCCATGTCACCACGAGCAATCATTAAACCATCTGAAACTTTCATGATATCGTCAATGTTGTCGATACCTTCTTGTGATTCAATCTTAGGGAAGATTTGAACATGTTCCATGTGTTTTTCTTCTAATAATTCACGGATATCTAAAACATCTTGAGGTTTACGAACAAAACTTGCAGCGATAAAGTTGATTTCATGATCTAAACCAAAACGAATGTCGCTAGCATCTTTTTCTGTGATACCAGGTAAGTTGATTGAAACACCAGGTGCGTTAACACCTTTACGTGAGCCGACCATACCGTCGTTTTGAACTTCAGTAACAAGTTCTTTGTTTGCTTCGTCTTTTTCAATAATTTTAAGATCCACTAAACCATCATCGATTAAAACGTGTCCGCCGACATGTGTGTCGTCGTATAGACCTGGGTAAGTAACAGCGATTTTTTCAGGTGTTCCTTCAAGTGTATCGTCCATTGAAATACGTACCACTTCACCAGTGTGTAATTCAAATTTCTTACCTTGTTGAACAGTTGTCCGGATTTCAGCACCCTTTGTATCTAACATGATACCAACTGTTTTACCAGTTAATTTTTCAGCTTCGTGAACCATGTTCATCCGGCTTAAATGTTCTTCATGATCACCATGAGAGAAGTTAAAGCGGAATACATTAGCACCTGCTTCGATTAATTTTGCGATAGTTTCAACATTGTTACTTGCGGGTCCAAGTGTACTTACGATTTTGGTTTTCTTCATAAGTGGAATCTCTCCTTTTATGTCTATTTTTTAAAAGACTTCTCAGTCGTTTTAACAATTTTATATATGGAACGATGAATCTAGTAAGCTAAATCTTCGTTTAAATCATAAAGATCTAACATTGCGTGATGCTTGTGATTGAACAAGTCTAACATATCATGTGCGATAATTTCGTTCTTTTCAATCCCAAGTGCAACGCCACCTTTGCCTTCAAGCAATAATTCAACTGCTTTTGAGCCCAAACGACTTGCTAACACACGGTCACTAGCTGTTGGTGCCCCACCACGAACAACGTGTCCTAAAACAGTTGAACGTAAGTGGAAATCGCCGTATTCAGAAAGTTTTTCTGAGAATTCATCAGCGTGCATCACACCTTCAGCCAATACAATGACAGCGTGTTTTTGACCATGTTCACGTGAAGTACGTAGCTTATCAGCAACGGCCTTAACGTCGAAATCATGTTCAGGGATAATAATGTCTTGTGCGCCACCGGCAACACCAGCCCAAAGCGCGATATCACCAGCGCCACGACCCATTACTTCCACAACGAAAGTTCTTTCGTGACTAGCAGCTGTATCACGGATCCGGTCAATTGATTCGAGCACTGTGTTCACAGCTGTATCGAAACCAATTGTTTGATCTGTAAATGGAATATCGTTATCAATTGTTCCTGGAAGACCAATTGCGTTATAACCATGTTCAGTTAAACGAAGTGCACCGTGATAAGAACCATCACCACCGATGACAACTAAAGCTTCGATACCAAACTTCTTGAGTTGTTCAATACCTTTCAATTGTCCTTCGACTTGTGCAAATTCTGGATAACGTGCTGAGTACAAGAATGTCCCACCACGTTGAATCTTGTCACCAACCGTAATTGGGTCCATCTTGAAGATATCTCCGGCAACTAAACCAGCGTAACCATAATTGATACCATAGACTTCAAGGCCTTCATGCATTGCTTTTCTTGCAACGGCACGGATGGCAGCGTTCATACCAGGTGCATCCCCACCACTTGTCAAAATACCTATGCGTTTCATCTTTTCACCCCAGGCAAATATTTTACTTAAAAAACCAATTGGTCTTTCAAAGTCACTAATATATTATCACTTTTCAGAAAATAAGTCTTGTCTTTTGCGAAGATTTTCGCAAAGATAGACCAATTTCTTTATTGGTCAAACCCTTTTAAAATCACATTTCCCGTCCCTAAAAGGTTTGTAAGCGCGGTCGTTAGTTTTTCGTTGCTCACAACCCAATAGCGCTCGTTCAATAGAATTGACTGTTTATCGGCCGCATTGTACAAGATAACTGGCGTTGTTCCGTGATTTTGTTGTAACAATTGATACATTTGTTGTTGCGCTTGACTCGTCAACGCCGTTTGAACCCGTAAATAAAGGGTCGCTTTGGGTAGCGTCTTTTGTGCATCTTGTGCCAATTGAATCTGATTAGCAACCACTTGTAAATCGCGACGTTGTTCAACTTTCCCGGTGATAAAAACAACTTGTCCTGTTTGTAGCCATTCACTGACCCGTTGATAAACGCCAGTAAAGAGCGTCACACTAATTTCACCGGTTGCATCTTGCCCCGTTACAAACGCCATTTGATCACCTTTTTTCGTTCGAATCACCTTAATTCGGCGAATGAATAGCACCAAATGGACCGTTTGCTCGGGTGCCAAATCACTGATATCAGGCACATGGTAGTGTTGGCGTACACGATCATATTTCTCGACCGGATGCCCCGAAACATAGGCCCCAAGATATTCAGCTTCTTTATCCAATCGTTCAGTCAAGGTTAAATTCGGTACGGCACGTTCTTTCGGTGCTAAAACAGCAAATAAATCGACGTTATTCCCTGACAACTTCACACTATCAAGCAGGTCGGCTAAGTTGGTCAACAGCGCATTCCGATTCGGATTAAACTGATCGAAGGCGCCACTATAAATCAAGGCTTCTAATGCCTCTTGCTTGAGAAACTTAGGATCCATCCGCTGTAAGAAGGCCAGTAACGATTTAAACGGTCCGTTCGTTGTCCGTTCTTGAATAATCGCCGCCACAAAATCGCGCCGAACTTTTTTAATGCTGAACAAACCAAAGATAATCCCTGAGTCGGCTAATCTGAAATAACTTTGACTGCGGTTAATATCAGGTGGCAGCACTTTAATTTGACGTTTCTTAGCTTCTGCTAAGTAAGTTTTCGTTTTTGTCGGATTGTTCAAAACGGCATTTAATAAAGCTGCAAAAAAGGCTGCTGGCTGATGAACCTTTAAATAAGCCAACCAGAAAGCAATTTTACTATAAGCAACAGCATGTGACCGGTTAAATCCATAATTGGCAAACCGCTCAATATAGTCGTAGACTGTCGTAGCAGCAGCTTCTGTGTGCCCGCGTTCGAGTGCGCCTTGAATAAATTGCGTCCGGCTAGCATCAATCACCGCCTTCTTCTTTTTACTCATTGCTCGCCGCAATAAGTCGGCTTCGCCTAAGCTAAAGCCCCCCATCTTGGACGCAGCCTGCATAACTTGTTCTTGATACACTAATATCCCATACGTTGGCGCTAAAATATCGGCTAACGACGCGTCCGGATAAGTGACAGGTTCTTGCCCGTTCTTACGAGCGATAAATACGTCGATGTTTTCCATCGGACCTGGTCGATACAACGCATCTGTCGCCACGACGTCTTCAAAAGAACTCGGTGCCAACCGCCGTAAAACATTCTTAATGCCAGGTGATTCAAATTGGAAAATACCATTAGTATCACCTTGTTGGAATAATGCAAGTGTTTTAGGATCATCCAACGGAATTGAGTGTGGGTCAAACGGCTGTCCCGTTTGCTGTCCAACAAGCTTTACAATATTAGCAAGAATCCCTAAATTACGTAATCCTAAAAAGTCAATCTTCAGTAGGCCCAGTTCTTCCACGTTGCCCATTGGCAATTGTGTAAGTTCAATCTCTTCACCGCCACTTTGTAATGCAACCGTATCAGTTAACGGTGCTTGGCTTAATACAATCCCAGCCGCATGCGTTGAGTAGTGTCGTGGCAGTCCTTCAAGTTTCTGTGCTGTCTCGAATAGTAATCGATTTTGAGTGGAATCGGCCACCAAATTTTTCAATGGTTGTGATTGTTGATAAGCTTCTTTTAACGTGATTTTCAGCATGTCCGGAATTGCCTTAGCCCAATCATTCATTTCAAACTGACTTAAGCCAAACACACGCCCCACATCACGTAACGCCATTTTAGCTGCCAGTGTACCAAATGTAATAATTTGCGCCATATGATTCCGACCGTATTTGTGATAGACATAGGCCAGCACTTCATCCCGACGATTATCTGGGATATCCAAATCAATATCTGGCATATTCGCCCGATTGGGGTTCAAAAAACGTTCAAACAACAATTGATATTGAATCGGATCGACATCAGTAATCATTAAAGCATAGGCCACCAACGACCCTGCCGCAGAGCCTCGCCCTGGGCCCGTCATAATATGTTGTTCATGGGCATGCCGCATGACATCGGCAACGATTAAGAAATAATCGGCAAAGCCCATCTCGTTGATCACTCGCAATTCATACTGCAAGCGTTCTTGATATTCTTGCGGAATCGCTTGATCGGCAAACCGAACTTGTAAGCCTTGCTGACTTAACTGTTCTAGATATGCCGTTGCCGACTCTTGATGCGGTGTTTCAAAGCGTGGTAATTGGGCCCGCTTAAAGGTCAACTCAACTTGACAGAGTTGTGCAATCTTATCCGTATTGTGCACGGCCTCGACCAACTGCAATGCTTCAAACTCGGCCGCAATCTGATCAGCAGCTTGTAAATAATAGCCGCCTGGCGTTGTCTGATCACCACTATGGAGATTAACTTGCGTACCAGCTTTAATATGTTGTAAGACTTGCACTGAAAAAGCATCATCTGGTTCTAGATAACGAACATCACCTAACGCAACCAGCGGAACTCCGGTCGTCTGACTCAATGCAATTAACCCGCTAAGTTGGGGGGCTGCTGCTCGCTTGGCACTGATTCCTAAGTACAAGCTCCCCGGATCAACTGCCGCCTGGAGTTGCGTCAAATATGCCGTTGTTTGCTCCTCCGCTTGCAAAAGTAGGCGGACTAATTCGCCATCTTGAGCCGGCGTGATCACTACTAAATGGCTGAACCACTGTGTAATATCAGCAAATGAAACCAGATCAGTTTGAGTCATCACTTTAGAAGAAAGCTTCAAAAGATTCTGATAGCCAACTAAATCTTTCGCCAATACAATTAGCGGAAACCGTTCATCGGTTTGAAGTAATCCGCCAATTTCAAGCGTTAAACCCAAGATTGGATGTAAGTCAGCTGCCTTGGCCGCCTTATAAAAATCGACTAGCCCATAAATCACGTTCTTATCCGTCAGCGCAATACTCTGATAGCCGCGCGCCTTAGCACTTTCAATCAGTGCATCAATTTTAGTGGTACTTTCCAAGAGCGTATAGGTACTCTTAACCTGTAGTTGAACGAATGGCAAGCAACGGCCCCTTCTTTCTTCGTTAATTCGATTACTCTTAGTATAACAAATTATTTCAAATGATTCTCTTTGGAAAACGTGTTACAATATCATAGAATTGAATCAAAGAAAGAAGGCCAACTATGAAATACGTTATGAATCTACTTTGGACATTGATTTTTGGGTTTGTCATTGGATTTATCGGTTCTAAACTAACGAAAACCGGCTTTAACATTCAAACAACTGTTATCGTCTCAGTTATTTTTGGGCTTTTGCTCAACTTCTTACCTCTTGTCTTACCAAAAGATCCAGCTAAATAAAGCACAAAAAAGGGCCGCAACATAAAGTTGCGGCCCTTTTTACGTTTATTTTGTAATGTAAATATACAAATCACTTGTTGAAAAACCGGTATTGAACTTCACACCATTTGATTCAATCGTCTTCATCGTGGTTTGACTACCTTTTTTGTTTTTCTTCGTATAATCGCTAAATTCGGACATCACTTTTTTGGAATCAGCGCCCGTTGCTTGCGCAATCAATGCAAAACTGGTCCCAAAATCTTTCAATGCCGCTTTATCTTTGAGCGCTTTAACGGGTGTAATGAGCGTCATCCCCATTACATCTTGACTATCAACAGAACCGCGAATGGTGACATGCTTTGTTGCGACCCATTCAGTCACCCCATTTTTAGGTGTGGTTGGTAGCAATTGATCCTTTTGTGTCTGTTGCGCCTGTTGCATTGCTGCTTGTACTTCCTGTTGCCGCTGCTTAAGTGTCATCAGATCAGCAGGTGCAAGTTGGCCTGCTTTGGCAGCTGCTGCTTGTTTTTGCAATTCCTGCGCTTTGGTTTGATCTGCCTTAGATAACGCCATCCCAATTAAAGCCTGGTTGTATTGCGCGGCAATCTTGGCATATTGGCCAACTGATGTGCCCGCTGCAATCGTTACCTTCTTTTGAACGGTTTTACCGTTTGCTTTAGCTTGTACCGTTACTGTTTGTTTGTTAGTCGTTGTTGGTACTTGAATCACATAAGTTCCGTCTTTGACCGTTGCTTTTTGGAAATGATTATGATTAATCCGGTATTGTAAATCAGCTTTTTTGGTTGTTGAACCTTTTACGACTGCCACCATTCCATTTTGGCGATAATTTGTTTTAGTCGTTGTTAATTTGGTTGTCCCACAACCAGCCAATAGACCGATTAGCCCTAAGCTGGTCACTAAACCAACAATTGTTTTTTTCATATTCGTCACCTTTTCATTGAAATTTAACTCATTGAAATCTTAGCTTAACCCTTTTAGAATCACAATTCAAGCGAAAACGACGAAGTGTCACATTTTTTAAGACCAATCAAAAAGAGCGACCACTTAACGGCCGCTCTTTTAAAAACTTATTTTAAATTTGTTTTCTTTTCATAACGGTTAAACATATATAATGCAACAATTGTGAAGAAGATAGGGCCAGCAACTGACCAGATTGTTTGACTTAAATTACCATCAATTGCTGGTTGAATAATCGTAAAGACGTTCGCAAAACCAACTGTGAACATAACCATGCAGACACAGAATTTATAGAAGGTCTTCCCTTTATAAATTGTAAATGGTTTTTCGATACTTTCATCCTTTTTAAAGCCAAAGTATGAGTATGCCACAAACATGTATGGCAATGTCATTGAAACGTTTGTCATCGCTGTTAAGATATCGAAGAACTTAGCAGCACTCTTACCACCAAAAGCAACGAAGGCAATAATCACAATTACAATTGCAGCTTGGACCTTCATTGCATTGACCGGCATATTATTACTATTTTTCTTAGTAAATGACTTAGGCCAAAAGGCAGCAGGTGTCCCTTCGATAATTGTTTTTAATGGTGAGAAAATAATTGTAAAGAAAGCACCACTAAGTGCTAAGAACATTGAAAGCCCCATGTAACGACTGAGCCAAATCCCAACTTGAATAGCAGCATGTTCACTTAAGTGCATTGCTAACCCTAATTGGTAACCCATGTTGTTCATGGCAATATAAGCAACGTTCCCCAAAGTAACGGTTGCGTTTGAACCGGTTGCTTTGGCGAAGCCACCACCATTGGTAAAGACGAAGTTCCAGTTAGTGAAAGTCCCCATCATAAAGATCCCAACAGCATAGCCGACAACAATCACGACAGCAGAAATAGCTAACCCTTTCGGAAAGTTAACCTTAGCGTTTTCAGTTTCATCTACTAATCCACCAACAACTTCAAGACCACCATAAGCGAAGATCGCAAATACAACGAAACTGAAGACTTGAATCATCGATGTATAGCTTTGATTTGGTGATTGGAAGAATGCATGGATTGTAACAGGTTGTGCCATTACCCCTTTATTTAAAACAAGGATTAACAAACCACCCAAGAATAAAATCACGTTGATTAACGTAATGGCTGAACCACCAATACTGGTGATTCTCTTGATTTTATCAAGGCCTTTTGATGTGACAAAGGTAATGACAATGATCCAAATAATAGCTAAAATTCCTAATGTTTGCACACCATCTGTCAAACCAAAGATTGACCATTCTTGTGTTTTATCAACCCCGAAAAAGGCGTTTGATAATGGAATCCAAATCCCGTTCCCGACGTTAACCATCCAGATAATGTATGAAGCAAACCACATAAATGTGCCGACAAAGGCAAATTTAGCATTAACGGATTTCTCCATCCAAGAGTAAATCCCCCCCTTTGCTTCACCAAAGGCCGCTCCCATTTCTCCGAGCATAAATGCATAAGGAATAAAGAAGGTAACAGCTGCTAAAACATACCAAAAAATTGATGCATATCCCATCAAGTAGAACGCACGTGGGATATTCGTAAATCCAAAGACTGACGTAAAGACCATTAGAATAAGCGCACCAAGCGTTAACTTATTCGTCTTCTTCTTTTCTGCCACCTAAAACACCTCTTTCATTTTTTTCAGACTTAACCACAATGATTAACCCTATGAATAAAAATTAGTTAACTAACATTTGTTAATAAACTAATTAGTTACCTTTATTTTACGGCGAAAATAGAAAGAGGTAAACGAATTCATTATTTTTGTAATTGAATTATTTGTGAATCTTAATTCAATTCTCATTTTCTAGTCAATTACTTATTTTTTGCTGGCGTTTTTTCTTCAACTGGTTCTTTCTTCAAAGTAATCCCAATTGCAATCTTATATACCACACTCTGACATGCTAATTTCAGCAATGTTTGTTGGGTTTCAGTGACCAATGTACCTGCTGGATTTTTGCCTTGGTCATAGGGGCTGTAATCCTCATCTAACTGATGAATCGCTGCTAAAAACGTTAAGATAAAGTAATCATAAAGTTGCTTTTCATTTCGGTTAGGTGTTTCCGCTGTCATCAATTGTTTGATTTCTTCAATCGAAAAACTCGTTTTCAATAGTGCAATAATTAAAACTTGAGCAATTTGCGATTTTGTATACCGTTTTTTAATCGGTGCTGCCACAATTTCTTTTTTGACGTAATTATTAATCATTGAAGCGGTGATTTCATCTAAATTTAACGCGTTTAGGTATTGATTGATGTAACTAACCACTTGATCCATATATAGTTCCAAATCGGGCAGGTCTGTCCAACGTGGTAAGCGTACAATTTGTAAACGATCGAGCTTTTGTTTCAAGTGTTCATTTTTCATAATTATCAATCTCCTTTTATTCAATACTCATTATACCACCATCTAGTATTTAAAACTAGGAAACTGCATAAAAAAAGAGTTTCTTATTCAGAAACTCTCGATGACGATTAGTCGTTAGCTTTTGGTGTAACAACTTGTTCGCCTTTATAGAAACCTTTTGGTGATACACGGTGACTTACACGGTATTCGCCATTAGTTGCATCGAATTGTACGTTTGGTGTGTTCAATTTGATATGTCCACGACGCATACGTTTCTTCGTCTTTGATGTTCTTCTTGCTGGAACTGCCATTATTTTCAGACTCCTTTATATCTTAGATTCATTAATGATATACCGAACTCGGGGAATTTGGCAAGGATTATCTCAATCCCATTCAAATTGATTTTAAATCATCACGTGTCCCGCTACTTTTGTCCGCGACTTCTATAATACTATGTTTATCCGCTAAGAGCAAGTCAATTACAGAAAAACAATTGATTAACGACTCTTAATGACACCACTTTCAAAGTGGAATCGTCCTTAATCGTCACTAACATTCTGTACATCATCCCTAATAAGTGTACCATACAAACATCAATCTGACAGTAATAATCCCTGATTGATGTCCAAAAAAAGCGCCGCAAATTAAATTTGCAGCGCTTTTTCAATCGTTAGCGATTTTCAAAAACTAACTGGTTATCTTTTAAGTTAATTTCAACCGTGGTTCCTGGTAACATATGCCCGGCAATAATTTCTTTAGCCAATGGGGTTTCGATATGGTTCGTAATAAAACGCCGTAATGGCCGCGCCCCAAATGCAGGATCGTAACCTTCTTCTGCCACCCATTGTTTAGCAGCATCTGAAATCGTCAATGTCAATTCTTGATCTGACAAACGGTCTGATAGATCATGAAGCATTTTGACCACAATCGCTTGAATATCGTTCAAGCTCAATGGTGTAAACATAATTGTATCATCAATTCGATTCAAGAATTCTGGCTTGAATTTCGTCTGAATTAAGGCTTGAACACTTTCCTTAGCCGTTTGTGAAACTCGACCTTCTTCATCTACACCGTCCAGTAAGATTTCAGAACCCAAGTTAGAAGTCATAATGATGATTGTATTCTTAAAGTCAACCGTCCGTCCTTGTGAATCTGTCAAACGACCGTCATCCAACACTTGTAATAAAATGTTAAAGACATCTGGATGGGCTTTTTCAATTTCATCCAATAACACAATTGTGTATGGATTCCGCCGAACTGCTTCAGTTAATTGGCCACCTTCTTCATAGCCAACATAGCCCGGTGCGGCACCGACCAATCGTGATACAGAATATTTTTCCATATATTCACTCATATCAATGCGGACCATATGCCGTTCAGAATCAAATAAATCCTCAGCTAAAGCTTTTGCTAATTCGGTCTTCCCAACCCCTGTTGGTCCTAAGAAGAGGAATGAGCCAAGCGGACGGTCTGGATTTTGTAAGCCAGCCCGTGAACGTAATACAGCATCTGTCACAACATTGACAGCTTGATCTTGACCAATTACCCGTTCATGCAGAACATCGGCAAGACGCAGTAATTTTTGTCGATCACCGGCAACTAATTTGGCGACTGGAATCCCAGTTTGGGAACTAACCACCGTTGCAATTTCATTTTCAGTAACGGATTCCTGAACCATCCAGTCCTCTGGCTTTTCAGCCTTTTCAAGGTCGGCAAGGTCTTCTTCTAATTGTGGAATTGTGCCGTGTTGCAACTTAGCAGCCGTTTCTAAATCATAATTTCCCTGTGCTTCTTCTAATTGCCGTTTAGCAGCATCAATTTCCGCTTTTTTATCATTAATGCGGTTCAAATCTTCTTTTTCAGTTTCCCACCGCATCTTTAAATTATTCGTTGTTTCGCGTAAATCAGCTAATTGTTTTTGCGTCTCAGCCAATCGTTTTTGCGAAGCGGCGTCGGTTTCTTTCTTTAACGCTTCTTCTTCAATTTCAAGTTGCATTAATTGCCGCGTTGCTTGATCCAATTCCGTTGGTTGTGAATTCATTTCGACGTTAATGTTGGCACTGGCTTCATCCACTAAGTCGATTGCCTTATCCGGTAAGAATCGATCCGTAATGTAGCGATTTGACAACGTCGCAGCTGCGACTAAGGCATTATCGTGAATCCGGACACCGTGGAAAATTTCAAACCGTTCCTTCAAACCACGTAAAATACTGATGGTATCTTCAACGGATGGTTCTTGAACTAGCACTTTTTGGAAACGCCGTTCAAGCGCCTTATCTTTTTCGATATTTTGCCGGTATTCATCCAACGTTGTCGCACCAATCATGTGTAATTCACCACGCGCTAACATTGGTTTCAAGAGGTTCCCAGCATCCATGCTACCTTCAGTCTTACCAGCACCAACAATCGTGTGAATTTCATCAATGAAGACCAGAATCCGACCTTCACTCTTCTTAACTTCCTTTAACACAGCTTTAAGTCGTTCTTCAAATTCACCCCGGTATTTGGCCCCGGCGATTAAAGTCCCCATATCCAGTGAAATAATTGTCTTATCTTTTAAATTATCGGGCACATCTTTACGGACGATTCGTTGCGCTAATCCTTCAACAATCGCCGTTTTCCCGACACCAGGTTCCCCAATTAAAACGGGGTTATTCTTGGTTTTCCGTGACAAAATCCGAATAACATCTCGAATTTCTTCGTCCCGGCCAATAACTGGATCCATTTTGCCAGAACGGACCGCTTTGATTAAATCCGTTCCGTATTTTTCAAGCGCTTGGTAATTATCTTCTTGGTTTTTAGATGTCACACGCTCGCCTCCTCGTAAATCAGTAATGACTTTCTTTAATTTTTGTTCAGTGACATTTTGTTTCTGTAAATATTGAACGAGTGCCTGGTATTTCAAACCCATTAAGCCCAAGATGACCGTCTCAGTTGATAAAAATTCATCTTGGAATTCTGTTTTGTATTTTTCAGCAGCAGTTAATACTTGGTACAAGTTTTGTGAGATGTTTTGACCGTAATTCGTTTGACCTTCAACCGTTGGAATTGCGTCAATTTCACGATCAATCTCCGCCTCAAGAGCATCGATATCTGCACCGGCTTCTTGGTAAATTTGCCGTCCTAGTTGTTGTGGTTGGACTAAATATTTAAAGAGGTGTGGAATATCAATTTCAGTTTGATGACGCGTCATCGCGATTTTCTGCGCTTCTGCAAGTGCATCTTGGACAGCTTGTGTCATTTGTTCTGGATTCATAGACGTCATTCCTTTTTCAGTTATTTTTTAAATTAAGTGTCAGATTATTCTGACTAATTCTATAATAGTCAAAATAGGTCAAACTTTCAAGTAATTCGCTTATAAATCAGACTTAAGACGGAGAGCTGGTAGGCGAGTTCTTCCTGAAAAGTAACACAAAAAAAGAGGCTAAGACAAAATCTGTCTCTGAAGTGAACCCCCGATATTGGACCAAAATCCAATATCGGGGGTTTTTTATATTGACCAAATATTCTAAAACATTAAAAATAAAAGTTGTTCAGGATTATCTAACGTCACCCTTAGGTTATAAATTAATAGCGAGAAAATATGGTATTAAGAGTAACTCACTAGTTGTCTCGTGGGTTCAACGTTATAAG
>NZ_JBJKTM010000043.1:0-1187 GCF_046580785.1 Latilactobacillus sp. VITA-14 | reverse complement strand
GGATCATAAGGTTTAACTCGGTCCAACTCATAGCTAATCGTAGCTTTGGCGACGCCTAAGGCGTCAGCCATTACTTGGTAAGATTTATTCCCCTCATTGACCAGTTGTGCTAGTGCGCCACGTTGAAAACGTGATAAAGTAGATGTCCCCAAAGTAATCACTCCCTATATTGGTTGGAATTAGCTACTACCATTGTAAGTGATTGCTTTGGGCTTTTTAATTTCTGTTCGGATTAATTATAGAATTTTCCAAAGAGAAAAAGAAGGCTGATTTAGCATTATGAAGTGAACCCCCGATATTGGACCAAAATCCAATATCGGGGGTTTTTATATTGACCAAATATTCTAAAACATTAAAAATAAAAGTTGTTCAGGATTATCTAACGTCACCCTTAGGTTATAAATTAATAGCGAGAAAATATGGTATTAAGAGTAACTCACTAGTTGTCTCGTGGGCTCAACGTTATAAGGCCTTTGGCCCAAAAAGACTGGATGTCCTATCACCCAAAAAAACATTTGATGGCTCATTTAAGATGAATGTTTTAAAATGGATGAAAACGAATAAGGCTTCTTATCCGAAAACCGCACTTCATTTTAATATCTCAAACATCGGGACCATCTGACAATGGCAACATATTTGGGAGACTGAGGGTGCTGGTGCCTTAGTTCCAAAGGACGGCAAACAATTATGTCAGCTGATAAACAATCAAAAAAACGGCAACAAACAGAGTTAGAACGTCTTAGAGAAGAAAATGAATTACTACAAATCGAGAATGAATACCTAAAAAAATTAAGAGCCTTAGTCCAGGAAGAAGAAAACAACAAGCGCAAGTCATCCAAGAGCTAAGGCTTAAACACAAACTAGTAAAAATTCTAAAAATAGTTGGTATGGCCAAAAGTACGTATGAATACATTATTAGTCATGAACCGAACGGTTCATCTGACCAATCTGTTAAACAAACCATCCAAATAATCAAGAAGAATCATCCAGCGTACGGTTATCGTCGTGTAACTGGTGAATTACATCGTATGAATATCTTAGTAAATGGTAGATTGCAAATTTAATCCGAATTTTTGGACAAATTTGTCAGCATCACCTGATACGGTGTTTGCCAGTCGAGTATTTTAAGCGGTCGCTGGTTAATTTGGAGTAACGTCGTCGTTAAATCTTGAGCACTAATGTGCTCA
>NZ_JBJKTM010000042.1:750-1304 GCF_046580785.1 Latilactobacillus sp. VITA-14 | reverse complement strand
GAGTATATAGATGTAGACCCGAAACCAAGTGACCTACCCATGTCCAGGTTGAAGGTGTGGTAAAACACACTGGAGGACCGAACCCACGTCAGTTGAAAATGGCGGGGATGAGGTGTGGGTAGCGGTGAAATTCCAATCGAACTTGGAGATAGCTGGTTCTCTCCGAAATAGCTTTAGGGCTAGCCTCGGAATATTGGATCATGGAGGTAGAGCACTGTTTGGACTAGGGGCCCGTCATGGGTTACTGAATTCAGATAAACTCCGAATACCATTGATTTAGTTCCGGGAGTCAGACTGCGAGTGATAAGATCCGTAGTCGAAAGGGAAACAGCCCAGATCACCAGTTAAGGTCCCAAAATTTATGTTAAGTGGAAAAGGATGTGGCGGTGCACAGACAACTAGGATGTTGGCTCAGAAGCAGCCACCATTTAAAGAGTGCGTAATAGCTCACTAGTCGAGTGCCGCTGCGCCGAAAATGTACCGGGGCTAAACATAATACCGAAACTGTGGGTGGAGTCAAAGCCATAATACAAATCGGGGCCATGTAAAAGCCG
>NZ_JBJKTM010000042.1:0-740 GCF_046580785.1 Latilactobacillus sp. VITA-14 | reverse complement strand
GAATGCACACGACTGGAAATGTGTATCTAAGCAACAAGTCTTGAGTTGAGTGAAATGCTTGATTCTTTAAGGACAAGTTGTGATGGGGAGCGAAATTAAGTAGCGAAGTTCCTGATGTTACACTGCCAAGAAAAGCTTCTAGTGAGAAATAAACTACCCGTACCGTAAACCGACACAGGTGGTCGAGGAGAATATCCTAAGGTGAGCGAGTGAACTCTCGTTAAGGAACTCGGCAAAATGACCCCGTAACTTCGGGAGAAGGGGTGCTGACCGTCAGGTCAGCCGCAGTGAATAGGCCCAAACAACTGTTTATCAAAAACACAGGTCTCTGCAAAATCGAAAGATGACGTATAGGGGCTGACGCCTGCCCGGTGCTGGAAGGTTAAGAGGATGAGTTAGCGTAAGCGAAGCCCAGAATTGAAGCCCCAGTAAACGGCGGCCGTAACTATAACGGTCCTAAGGTAGCGAAATTCCTTGTCGGGTAAGTTCCGACCCGCACGAAAGGCGTAATGATTTGGGCACTGTCTCAACGAGAGACTCGGTGAAATTATAATACCCGTGAAGATGCGGGTTACCCGCGACAGGACGGAAAGACCCCATGGAGCTTTACTGTAGCTTGATATTGAGTGTTTGTACAGTTTGTACAGGATAGGTAGGAGCCGTAGAAATCGGAACGCTAGTTTCGATGGAGGCGTTGGTGGGATACTACCCTAACTGTATGACCACTCTAACCCGCGCCA
>NZ_JBJKTM010000041.1:0-1590 GCF_046580785.1 Latilactobacillus sp. VITA-14 | reverse complement strand
AGGTTTCGATTTTAATTCGTTCGGAATAGGTTATACTAGACAAAAGATCAGCTCCTAAAAGATGGGTTTGTGGTAAACACCATTTTAAAGGAAGCTGATCTTTTTTGTCCGAACAGCGTTCGGATTAATTTTACAATCTACCATAATCCTGTTCTAAGGCCTGATAATTGGCAAACTCTTTACCATGATCAACAGTAATGGATTTTACTTGGGGACCGAAGGCCTCCATAAACTTGTCAAAGGCGGTGTTTAGAGCCTTAGCCGTTCTATTAGGGGCTTTGATGGCCCATAGAAGTCGGGTCTTACGTTCTACGAATGTAACCAGACATGATCGTGACTCACTTCGACTAGAAAGCACCGTATCTACTTCCCAATGACCAAAAGCTAACCGTTGATTAACAGTTGTTGGCCGTTGTTCGATGGAAGTCCCACTTGTAAATTTCCCACGATTTTCGCTCACTCGGTGCTGGCGGACATTCCGATTGGGTAGATTAGTCAATTTGAAGGGGAGCCAGCCACGATTAAGCCAATTATAAATTGACGCAGTGCTCAAGTTATAAGCGGCCGCAATGGTTTCTGGTGACCAGGTTAATCGTAAGTGATTGGTAATTAAAGTCGCTAATGCTGCCGTCAGCATCGAACGACGACCGCAATTCCGCCTTTTGCGATCTGCATCTTGCTGAGCTAATTCTGGATCATAAGGTTTAACTCGGTCCAACTCATAGCTAATCGTAGCTTTGGCGACGCCTAAGGCGTCAGCCATTACTTGGTAAGATTTATTACCCTCATTGACCAGTTGTGCTAGTGCGCCACGTTGAAAACGTGATAAAGTAGATGTACCCAAAGTAATCACTCCCTATATTGGTTGGAATTAGCTACTACCATTGTAAGTGATTGCTTTGGGCTTTTTAATTTCTGTTCGGATTAATTATAGAATTTGCCAAACAACAAGATATTTTGAAACAAAATATTAAGACACTATCAATGATTGATAAAACCAAGTAAATTGTCACAACACAGTACAATAATGTTTTGAGTAAAACATTCCCTGATATGGACGTAGACAATACCCCAGTTAAGGAAAAAGAACGACTATATACAGCCGTGGTTTATTACAACCCTGAACTAAAAGCATTGACAAAGCGTGATTTAGAGCAGTTAAAGAATGACCCACCAATGCAATTTACCACACAAGAGCATGAACAAGGATTAGCTTATTTGACTGGTAGTCTTAATGCAGATGAGATTAAAAATAATGACTTACTGCGAGTGTTAAAGAACACAGGGACACAGCAATTATTTATTGGCGAAGTCGGACAAGATATCAATATATCAACGAAGAAGCTTGAGCAAGCTAAGCAGGCTATGCAACAAAATAAGCAACAGCAAGATAATTACCGTAAAGAAAAAATGACGGGTTATCGAGCAGTTAATTATCGTGAAAGGCTCCTATGATGGAATTACGGACAAACTGTTCGATATAATACATCATAAAGGAGCTTTTTATTATGGCAATTAAATATTCAAATGAATTTAAAGAATCGATTGTTAGCTTAAGTCAGACTGGCCGTTCGGCCAACTCACTGGCTA